>RDZL01000153.1 GCA_004295165.1 Flavobacteriia bacterium | reverse complement strand
CATCTTTGGTGATGTGCCCGATTAAAAAGATTGGGATATCGGTTTGCTTGGCAAAGCGCAGCAAATTAGCGGTACATTCTCTGACCTGGACTACGGAGCCTGGCGAGCTCTCTACGCTGTCGGTGTAGAGCGTTTGGATGGAATCTATAATGAGTAGTTCTGGCTGAATTTGTTCGGCTTGCACCAAAACTTGCTGAAGGTTGGTTTCGGTGAGCAAGTAGCAATTGGGGTTGTCTAGGCCGAGGCGTTCGGCGCGCATGCGAATTTGCTGCTCGCTTTCTTCGCCAGATACATAGAGAACTTTGAGCTGCTCTTTGATGGCCAATTGGAGCAAAAGGGTAGATTTGCCGATCCCAGGGTCGCCGCCAAGAAGGTTGATAGAACCCGGGACAATTCCTCCCCCAAGTACCCTGTTGAGTTCAAAATCTTGGAGCGAGATGCGGCTTTCTTCGCTTTTTTGAACTTCTTGAATCAGGACAGCTTGCTGGGCTTGCGATGACTTTGAAAAGCTCACCACGTGCTTGGGCATTTTTTCGGTGCGCTCTTCAATGAAGGTGTTCCACTCTTTACAACCAGGGCATTTGCCGAGCCATTTCGGCGTTTCGTGACCGCAATTTTGACAGAAAAAGGCGCTTTTTGCTTTAGACATGGAAACTTTTGCTTTTATACAAAGGTATTCAAAAAAGCTTGTCGGCTACTGGCTTTTAAGGACTTAATCAGTAAGATTACGGAAAAGAAATTTATTTTTTTAAAGATTTTTTATTCTGTTGTTTGCCACAATATCAAAAAATATAATTTTGCCTAGTAAATAGTTGTCAATCCTATGTCAAAAAGAAGAGCAATCATCAGTTACGACAAGCTCACCATCGAGCAGAAAAAACAAATCCTCCGCGATTTTCCGGATGGGTATATCAACCACCTGACCTCCATCAAGACACCAACTGGAGAGGTGCTGGATGCCCTTGTTTGGGAGACCGACGAAGTCATCTATTTAGTCAAAATCAATAAAATCAAGCCCAAAGCCAAACCGGCTGCAGAAGAAGACGACTTCGAAGACGATTTCGACAAACCAGACGACCTCAAAGACGATGAGCTCGACGACGACGATGACGATGACGACGATTTCGCCGATGACGAACCTTCCGACGAAGACGACGAAGATTAAGTTTTAGGTACCCAAGTTTTTTTAACTTTGGGTCATGCTTGGTCATCTTTCAACACCAGAACTTTCTTCCTTACTCGCGCTATCTCCTTCCATAGATCAGATTGGAACACAAGAACGCATTGCGCGCATTCAAGCTCGCAGCATAAAAGGAGCTGCAAAAATACAAGGGCTACGCATGGCATTGTCTATGATAGACCTCACTACGCTAGAGGGCAAGGACACGCCAGCTAAGGTGCGGCAACTTTGTTTCAAAGCCCAACATTTACACGACCAAGCGGCTGATCTCCCCACTGTAGCAGCAGTATGTGTGTACCCGACAATGGTTGGCGTTGCCAAAAAAGCACTTGGCAATTCCGGCATCAAGGTAGCCAGTGTTTCTACTGCATTTCCTTCGGGTCAGGCACCATTTGAAGTCAAGAAATTAGATACATTATACGCCCTTGATAACGGTGCCGACGAAATCGATATGGTCGTCTCAAGAGGCCGTTTCTTATCGGGCGATTACCAATTCGTTTACGACGAAATTGCTGCAATCAAGGAATTATGCAGCACAGCACGTCTTAAAGTTATATTTGAAACTGGCGAGCTCGATTCACTCGATCAGGTTAGGAAAATTTCTGACCTCTCCATTGCCGCCGGTGCCGATTTTATCAAAACATCCACAGGAAAAATTCAACCTGCGGCCACCTTTCCTGTTGTGCTCACTATGCTTGGTGCCATCAAAGATCATTTCGACAAAACAGGTCAAATGATTGGCATGAAGCCCGCAGGGGGAATTTCTTCCTCCAAACTTGCATTACAGCATTTGCTGATGGTGAAGGAAGTTTTAGGCGAGGCTTGGCTGAGCAATGAATGGTATCGTTTTGGGGCCAGTAGCTTGGCCAATGACCTGCTCATGCAATACCAAAAACAGCTCACTGGTAAGTACCAGTCTGCTGCTTACTTTTCAATCGATTAATGATGAGTCAAACAAACTGGAATCTCGAACCTTCTATGGAATCTGCAGCACAGATCCAATTGCAAGCACAATACGAACTTTTCATCGACGGAAAGTGGCAGGCGCCACTCTCAAACACTTATTACGACAACGTGAATCCGGCAGATGAAAGCCACTTGGCCAGAATTGCTTGGTCCAACGCTGCCGACGTAGACCTCGCTGTTCGCGCTGCACGCTCTGCCTATGAAAACGTTTGGTCAAAGCTGAGTGGTGCCGAGCGCGGTAAATACCTGTTTCGCATTGCACGCCTCATGCAAGAAAAGGCCAAGGAACTGGCCATACTCGAAACCTTAGACGGTGGCAAGCCTATTCGCGAGTCCAGAGACATCGATATTCCTTTGGCTTGCAATCATTTCTTTTACTATGCTGGTTGGGCAGACAAACTACAAGAGGCCTTCCCGGGACAGCAAGTTGCGGCATTGGGTGTAGCAGGGCAAATTACGCCATGGAATTTCCCACTCCTCATGCTCGCCTGGAAAGTTGCTCCTGCTTTAGCTTGTGGCAATACGGTGGTGCTGAAACCTGCAGAAACCACCTCGCTCACCGCCCTCAAGTTTGCTGAAATTTGCCAAGAAGCAGGTTTACCTGCAGGTGTGGTCAATATTGTCACGGGTTACGGAGACAGTGGCGCGGCGCTAGTTGCGCATCCAGACGTCAATAAAATTGCCTTTACAGGTAGTACTGCCGTTGGCAAGCAAATTCAGAAAGCGTGTATTGCCACCAACAAAAAACTCACTTTAGAGCTCGGGGGTAAGTCTGCCAATATCATTTTAGAAGACGCCCCAATTGATCAGGCAGTTGAAGGTGTGATCAATTCAATTTTCTTCAATCAGGGCCATGTTTGCTGTGCGGGTTCTCGCCTTTTTGTTCAGGAGTCCATCGCCGAACGGGTGCTTGAAAAATTAAAATTCCGCTTGCAAAGCATATATGTGGGCAATCCGCTTGACAAAAACACAGATATTGGCGCCATCAACTCTAAAAAACAACTCGAGACCATTGAACGTTACATTCAACTGGGCTTGGAAGAAGGAGCCGAAATCTATCAACCAACTTGTGAGCTTCCAAGTGCTGGCTATTATTGTAAACCAACACTTTTCACGGATGTTGCGCAAAGCGCGCGCATTGTTCAGGAAGAGATTTTTGGGCCAGTACTAACCATTCAAACTTTTCGGACCATGGAAGAAGTGGTGCAGAAAGCCAACAACACGCCTTATGGCTTAGCTGCTGGCGTCTGGACCGATAAAGGCGCACGGATTTTTGGCCTCAGCCAGCAATTGAAAGCAGGTGTCATTTGGGCCAATACCTACAATAAATTTGACCCCGCCTCACCCTTTGGCGGCTACAAAGAAAGTGGCTTTGGCCGCGAGGGAGGCCTACACGGCCTTCGTGCTTATCTCAAATTCCCGAACTAATGGAAGTACTTAAAACATACAAACTATATATTGGCGGCCAATTTCCGCGCACGGAGAGTGGTCGTTCTTACGCTGTGCTTTCGCAAAGTGGTCAACATATTGCCAATGCTTGCCAAGGCTCTAAAAAAGATATCCGCAATGCCGTGCAAGTTGCTCGCAAAGCACAAGCCTCCTGGGCTGCGAAGACTGCTTTTAACCGCAGTCAGATTATTTACCGCATTGCTGAAATGTTAGAGGCAAGAAAAGGTCAGTTTCTGGAAGAGCTTCAAGCCCTTGGTTTCGATCTCAAAAGTGCAACGCAAGAAGTTGAAACCAGTATTGACCGCTGCGTTTATTACGCTGGTTGGGCCGATAAATACCAAGCCTTACTCGGGACTGTGAATCCTGTTGCTTCTTCACACTTTAATTTTTCAGTTCCTGAAGCCATGGGCGTAGTAGGGGTGGTTGCTTGTCAGCAAACGGCACTACTCGGATTCATTTCACAAGTATTACCTGCCCTCATCGGAGGAAATTCTGTGGTCGTTATCGCCAACCAAAAATTGCCTTTATGTGCAATTACTTTTGCAGAAGTTTTAGCCACCTCAGATGTGCCAGGCGGGGTTGTCAATATCCTAACGGGTAGTGTAGAAGAAATGCTTCCAACGCTCAGTGGCCACATGGATGTCAATGCATTGAGCCTAGCTCAACTAGATATAGCAATCGTAGAAAAGGCGCAAACCGAGGCTGTAGAAAACCTCAAGCGCGTTATGAGTTATAGTATCGATTTTTCGCAGTCAAGGGCCCAAGGGTTGTCCTATATCTCAGACTTTCAAGAGATCAAAACCACTTGGCACCCCATAGAGCAAATTGCGGGTGGCGCTGGTGGGTATTAAGAAGATACCTATTTTTGAAGTCATTCTATACTGATAACAAGCCTTTTTCCTAGACTCGCTTCAACAATTTTACTGAGTGTTTTGAGCTCAATGGCTTGTGTGTCGTTTTCAAGTTTTGAGATGTAGCTTCTTGAAGTTCCTGCTTTGTAAGCAACTTCATCCTGTGTTAATTCAGCTGCTATTCGCCAACTCTTAAATAACGCCCCTATGCTTGCATTTCTATCTTCGTCTGTTCTACTCAAGCCATAAAGGACATCTGCACCAATGTCGTAAACTGAAGCGGTCTTATTACCTTCTTCGTTGGTTAAATATGGTTTGATATTTTTCCAGGTAAGCGTATGATTCTCGAGTTCTACTTTTTGAAATTGTGAGGGTTTTAATAAGGGGTATTCAATATCTTTTGGAGTAATATTCCAATCTTGGTTAAAAATTTTTTTGAAGTCGAGTACCCGGTTTGCGCCGTTATTAAATAAAACAGAAATGCGCAGTTGTTGTGCATCTACTTGATTTATTCTGAGGATTTTTGGTGATCCTCTAAATGCGTTTTTATTGTTTTTCATCTTGTTGATTCAATAGATCATTAAAAAAAAGTTGAGGATTTAATTCAAAGAAGTTCTTTTCAATGAGCGCTTTTCTATTGTCCTCACAAAGCCACTCTTGAACCTTTTTAAGTTTTCTTCTTGGAATACTACCGGATAGAACTTGCTCTGTTTTTAGATCGATTAAAGCCTCGTGTTCTCCATATTTGGCATGTATATGAACAGGAAGGTGTTCTCTACTATAAATTTCGATTCTTATTCCGTAAAAATATGCTATTAGTGGCGCCATGGGGAATTCTATCCCACAAATGTACCTACAAAGGTACAAATTGATTTCAGTAAAAATACGGAAGACTTTAGAAAAAAGTAGCGTACCTCAACTCATTGAGGTTGTAAGTCCAGCTATTGCCCAAAGGAAAAAGCCTAAAGCAATAAGGCCGAGGACAGCAAAGATGAGGATAAAGAAGAGGGTGTAGAATTTCATCTTTTGATTGCAGCCCTTATTGAATCCGACAACTGCTTTACCTTCTGATCAAAACTAGCTTTCATCGCCATAATAGTAAGCAAGCCAAAAAGGGGTAAAATGATCATTGCTTTAAAAAGAAAATGCGTACTTGCGAAAAAGTTGTTGAGATATAAAATAAATAATGTCGCTGCTACACAACTTTGAAAAACAAGAGAAGCAATTAAGAGCATTTTCAACGGTTGAGTCAAGCTGTAAGTACATGTCAAGCCGTTATGCTCTCCCAGTTTATTAAAGTCGATTTGACATGCTATTTGAGCACCTCTTTTTGATTCTTTTAATTGCCCATTCTGAAATTCAACAATGTGTTCTCTCAAAGAGGTGAGTTCAATGGCATCAAGGTTTTCTAAAGTGATGAATTCGCTGTGCTTGAACATGAAATCTAGCTAATGCCCTAGAAATAGAGCTTAAATCAACTCCCCCAATAACTGCGTCGCAGCCGAAATATAATGTCTCGATTCAGAGGGGTTAAATGTAGAGAGGACCCATTGGTCATTTTCTTTTACCAATGTATTCATGCGTGCAAAAAAATCAATACCTAACTCGGCTCCCATTTGGCGTACTAAATGATTGATTTTATCCATGGAGCAGCCGGAGGCTTGAACGCCTTCTTCATTGGCGACGATGACGAGTGCATACTTTTCAAATACGAAACCCGTTGCGTTCATGGCTTTTCCGTGTGTTTGCCATGTATTGGTGAAGGCAAGGAGTTGCTCGTTGACCCAAGTGGCTTCTGTGGCGTCTAGGGCTCTAGCGCCAATGAAAACCCACACGCGGCAGTTAGGCCCGAAATGAGCAGGGATGTTATAAGTCTGCAGCATTGGCAATGAGTTCGGCGATGTCCATTACTTTGACGTCTTCTTCTTTTTCGAAGTGCTTGACGCCATCGGTCATCATGGTGTTGCAAAAAGGGCAGCCAGTTGCAATAATATTGGCACTGGTTTGAAGTGCATCTTCGGTGCGTTCCACGTTGATTTCTTTATTGCCTTTTTCCGCTTCCTTGAACATTTGAGCACCGCCAGCTCCGCAGCACAAACCGTTGGTTTTGCAACGTTTCATTTCTACTAATGCGGCGTCTAGTTTTTCAATGAGTTCGCGTGGCGCCTCATAGACGTCGTTGGCTCGCCCGAGGTAGCAAGGGTCGTGGAAGGTGATTTTCTTGCCTTTGAAAGTACCGTTGTCGGCGAGGGTGAGTTTGCCAGTATTGATGAGGTCTTGGATCAGTTGGGTGTGATGAATGACTTCATAGGTGCCGCCCAAACCAGGATATTCATTTTTAAGTGTATTGAAACAATGCGGACAAGCGGTTACGATTTTTTTGACTTCATAGCCATTGAGCAACTCGATGTTCATGAGTGCTTGCATCTGGAAGGTGAACTCATTTCCGGCGCGCTTGGCAGGGTCGCCGGTACAGCTTTCTTCGGTGCCCAATACCGCAAAGTTGACCTTGCAATGGTTTAATATCTTGACCAATGCTTTGGTGATTTTTTTGGCGCGGTCATCGAAAGATCCGGCGCAACCCACCCAAAATAAGATGTCTGGGCTTTCTCCTGAGGCCATCATGTCGGCCATTGTGCGTACTTGTATACTCATTGCTAGGTCTTTTTGACTATTCTTCGTTGGCCCAATTCATGCGTTCTGTTGGTGCAAATTGCCAAGGCGCACCATTGTTTTCAATGTTGGTGAGCATGCCGGTGAGTTCTGTCGGCACTTTTGATTCTTCCATGACCAAAAAACGACGCAAATCCATGATAATAGACAACGGATCGATATTGACAGGGCATTCTTGCACACAAGCATTACAGCTTGTGCAGGCCCAAAGTTCTTCTTCTGTAATGTAAGAGCCGAGGAGGCTTTTGCCGTCTTCTGCATCTTGGCCATTTTTGCGCTTGAAATCGCCGAGTTCTACCATGCGGTCACGGGTGTCCATCATGATTTTGCGCGGCGAGAGCAATTTGCCCGTTGTATTGGCAGGGCAAGCAGAGGTACAGCGTCCGCATTCGGTGCAGCTGTAGGCATCCATGAGGTTTTTCCAGGTGAGGTCATTGACATCCTTGGCGCCAAAGCGAGAAGGTGCAGCATCAGTAGCCGGCGCAGCATAAGGATCTGCATTGGGGTCGAGCATGAGTTTGACTTCATTGGTGACACTCTGCATATTTGTAAATTGTCCTTTTGGTTCTAATTTGGAAAAATAAGTATTTGGAAAAGCCATAAAAATATGCAGGTGCTTTGAGTAGGGCAGGTAGTTCATAAAGGTATAGACCATAATGATGTGGCCCCACCAACCGATTTGTTCTAAAACATGCAGGGTATGCGTACTCTTGCCTTCAAATAAAATGGGACCTAACCAAGAACTCATGGCAAATCCATTAGAATTTCCGGCGTATGACTGCAAGACTTCATCTGCGCCATTCATGGTGAAAATGAAGCTAATTAAAATGAGTTCGAACACTAGTATGAGGTTGGCATCTTGTGCAGGCCAGCCTGCGAGTTCTTTCATGTTGAGGCGCGGTAACTTGAGCATGTTGCGGCGCGCTAGAAAGGCAACAGTGCCAATAAAAGCCAAAACAGATAGCACTTCAATGAAGCTGATCATGAAAGTGTAAAAGCCACCAAGGCCATCTTGGAAGAAACGATGAGAACCACTGAGGCCATCGACTAAAATTTCGATGAGTTCAATTTGGGTAATGACAAAAGAGGCATATAAGGCCAAATGCAAAAGTGCTGGAATGGGGCGGGTAAACATTTTCTTTTGCCCTAGCGCCACTAAAAGCATGGTGCGCCAGCGGTCTGCCTTGCGGTCTGAGCGGTCTAAGGGCAGGCCCATGTGGATGTTTTGGGCAATTTTGCGCAAGTTAAATGCAAAGAAACCAAAACTAGAGAGCGTCAGGACGCCAAAAATGAGTTGTTGCATGAGTTCAGTTTATTCAGGCAAGCTATCTAATATTTTGAGCAGCTTGTCTTCGTTTTGCTTAGAAAGTTGCAATCCTTTGGTTTTGCCACCAATTAAGGAGAGATGAACGTAGCGCTCTGGATGCGCCTCGAGATCTTTAACTAAATTCTGAAGGTCGTTGTTGGTCGCCACAAGTTCGGCGTAAAGTTTGTCGTCGTGGATGAGTTTTCCGAGCGTTCCTTGTCCTTTTTCAACTTCGGTAAGGACCATATTGAATTTCTTAAGGGTTGTTTGGGCTTCTAAAATAGTTCCTTTGAAATCGGCGGTGACAAGCTCGTCTGTAATTTTGCGCGTATTGCCAATGATGCCCGTGATTTGGTCATTGCTTTTGCGCAAATTGAGTGTAATAGCCTCAACATTGGCCATGATTTTGGAGAATTGCGTGCGTTCAGCTGCAACAAAACCTTGGAGTTCGTCGGCTACATTGCCTAATTTTTTGATGGTCAGCTTCACTTGTTTGAGGCTTCCTTCGAGTTCTGAAGTAGCGGTGGTGTCCCAGAAAGAGGAGAGCGAGCTCACCATTTTGTCTACTGAGAGCATCATGGTTTGTAATTTTTGAGAAATAGGGTCGGCGTAAGCTTTGACCTGCGTCACCATATCTACAGATACCCGGCCTGGAATGGTCGCACCAACTTTGTAGAAAGTACCATTGCCAACTGTCGGAAGCTGTACAACAAGCGCTTTTGTAAAGAAATCTAACGAGCCGATTTCCACAACGGTGCCTTTTGGCAGGCGAATATCGCTATTGTGAATATTGAAGGTCATCTTCACTTTGTGCAGTGAATCGCCTTGTGGATTAGATTTGATGCTCAATACTTTGCCAATTTCTACACCATCTAGCGTCACGTTAGAAGACACCATAAGTTGGCCTGAGTTTGGAAAATAAGCGGTATAGACGTCGTCGCCACCAAAAAAGCTATTGCCCTTCAGGAAGTTGATGCCGGCAATGAGCACCACAATGGCCAAAAGCGCGATGAGCGCGGCTTTGATTTCTTTGGAGAATTTCAAGCTAGTTTTTTTCTGCTAATTTAATCGCTTTTTCAATACTGATGCGTTCTCCGTCGAGGAAAGCTACGACAAAAGCATGCGGAAAGCCTTTTTGAATCAGTTCATTTTTGTAGTTTTTCGCAGCTTGGAGGTCATTTGGAAACGTTCCTGTACAGTATTTGAATAGTGTATTGTCTTGATATTCAAATATTTCAAGCCCTTTAAAGTGGCTAGACTTGACCGGAATGGCCTTGTTAGAGGTTTCAATTTGCACCCGAAAGACCAGTCCTTGTTCTTTTATGGTTTCTTTAGGTATTTCTATTGGTTTGGTTGGATTGTTGAGCGCCTGATTGTTATCGTTTGTTGGCTGTTGGGCAGTCGTTCCTCCAACTACTGTTTTGCCCTCGGTTGCATTTTTATAATTGACAAAAGCCTGGAACATGGATTGCGCCATTTTTTGTTGGCCTTCTGCTGTTCCAATTAATTTTTCTTCTGCTGGGTTGGGTAAAAATGCGGTTTCGATCAAAACGCTGGGCATGGTCGTTTTGTAGAGTACCAAAAACCCCGCTTGTTTGACACCGCGGTCATAGCGCCCTATGCGCTTGAATTCCTTTTGGATCATTTCTGCAAAAAGAATCGACTGACGGTGAAAAACGGCTAACTGAAACTGCAGTGCGATGATGCCATCTGGCGTGAGGTCATAGGAGCGGTATTTGGCGCCTTTATCGTCTTCTAGGGCAATACTCGCGTTTTCGCGTTCGGCAACCTTTTGTTGGGCGTCGGTGCGGTGCAATCCTAAAACGTAGGTTTCTGAGCCGTAGGCTGTAGTGCTCCCGGCATTGGCGTGGATGCAAATGAATAAATCGGCGTTGTTGCGATTGGCAATATTGGCGCGCTCCGCGAGTTCGACAAAAACATCAGTGCTGCGCGTGTAAATGATTTTGATATCTGGATAGCGTTCTTTAATGAGTGCGCCCAACTTGAGCGCCATCGAGAGGCATACTTCTTTTTCGTTGTTTTGGGCACCATGGCAACCGGGGTCGTGTCCGCCGTGTCCGGCATCAATAACAATGGTTTTGATTTTATTTGTCTGCCCCCAAATGATGTTGTCTGAAATTAAAAATAGCGCTGCCAATAAAAAGACGCGAATTGCGTTTTTTTGCAATCCATTGAAAATTGGTAGCTTTGTACGTTTTTCCTGCATATTACAAATCTAAGTAAGCATCTTGAGCCAGCGCCAGCGCTTTTTACAACTTTTCTTCGCCACATTGTTAATAATGTGCCATCAGGTATTGGTTACAGCCCAAGATACCCTGTTTGTCGACGGAGAAAGTCTCAATCAGATTGTAACTTACAAGGCCAGCGAAAAAATCAGGCACGACGTTCAAAACCGCAAAATTTACCTTTATGGCAACGCCGAAGTGCAAAGCGAAGGCTTTACAATAAAGGCTGGTTACATTCTTATTGACATCGATTCCAATCAGGTAGAGGCCAGTTATCGGGTCGATAGCTTAGGCAAGAAAGTTGAATTTCCAGAGCTCACCGAAGGCACTGAAACCATCCGCTGCGAGACGCTCAAAATGAATTACAAAACCCAAAAAGCCTATATCAAGGCGCTTGCGATCAAGCAAGATGAGTTTTATTTTCGGATGGGAACGGCTAAAAGACAAGCTAACGAGGAGTTGCATTTGCGTCAGGGCATTCTCACTACCTGTGATCTTGAAGAGCCACACTATCATTTTCAGCTGAGCAAAGGTGTTTTGGTACCCAATGAGCGCATTGTAACGGGCCCCATGAATTTATGGGTTTCGGGTATCCCGACTCCGCTAGGTTTACCATTTGCGTTTATCCCGACCAATCAAAAAGAGCGCACTTCAGGCTTATTGTTTCCAGAATTTATTCCGCTCTCAACATATGGTTTTGGTTTTCAGAACCTGGGTTGGTATTTTCCAATCAACGACAACTACCAAACATCGGTTTATGCAAATTTATATAGCCGAGGGTCTTGGGGGCTGCGCAACGACCTCGACTACGCCAAACGCTATGGCTACAGCGGCCGTTTATCACTGGGCTTTCAGCAATTCAATAGTGGCTTTCCGACAAATATCAAACGCAATAAAGTGACCGTTTCATGGAACCACCGCAAAGCACCTAAATCCAATCCGTTTTGGGATTTCTCCTCCAATGTCAATTTCATCTCCGATAATCAATCCAAAAATTCCTTAGATCCCATCAATCCGGAATATTTCTCCAATTCATTTAACTCCGACATCAATTTGGCGCGTAATTTTCCGGGTAAACCGATCAATACGGGGCTCAAAATGTCGCTGCGTCAAAACTCAATTGCCCAAAATATCTCTTTTACAAGTCCGGTACTTAACGTCAATGTGACGCGTGTTTTTCCCTTTAAAGATCTTTTTGAAACCGCAGACAAAAACTGGAAAAAGACCATCCAGCGCATCGGCATCACCTATAATTTAGAAGCCCAAAACCGCTCTCAATTTGCCGACAGCTTGCTCACCAATGGAGATTTCAACGCGATTAGCCAGCGCCTGATGAATGGCATTAGCCAAGGTATCAGTATACAGACGAATACAGGTTTGTTTAAAAATGCCGTGAAAATCAATCCGAGCCTTAATTACGGAAACAAGATCAATTTCCAGCAAATTGTCAAGTCTTACGATCCTATTGAAAACAAGACCCTCATTGATACCGTGAGGCAAATGGCCTTGCGCCACGAGCTCAATTTTAACCTGACTGCCACCACCGTGCTCTATGGCTATTACCGTTTTGTGGGCCCCAAACAAGCCAGATTGCGCCACCTCATGACACCAAACATTGGTTACCGCTACACGCCAGGTTGGAATCCACTCGTGAGTGCCAATGTGGGCCCTAATCAAAGCAATATCACCTATTCTCCTTTTGAGCGCAGTATTTATTCAGTAGGCTCAGTTAGAGAAGCATCTTTGCTCACTTTTGGCATCAATAATACGGCGGAACTCAAGTTTAAATCTGAGCAAGACACCCTCACTGGCTATAAAAAAGTACGGCTTATTGACCAGTTCTCCGTAACTGGCTATTACGACTTCACCAAAGACAGCATGAAACTCTCAGATCTAGCCCTGAATTTGCGCATTAGCCCTGCAAGCTGGATCAATTTTGTATCCAATGCCCAGTGGAGCCCCTATGCCTGGACCACAAATGGTGCAAGTACGGCAACCTACGCCTGGCAAAATGCACAAAAGTTGGGTCGCCTCACCACTACCAATCTCACTACTACGCTTGTCTTGGCACCCAAAAAAGACCGCAAAAAGTTACAAGACCATAGCGCACTGTTCAACGAACAAGACTGGAATGCCGATCTGAACTACTATGCTTTGCATCCCGAACGTGCCATTTATTATGATATTCCTTGGAAGATGAATGTGTCGCACGTTTATACCATTCAGGCCAATCAAGAAATCAGCCCTACAGCCCCTGACGCATTGTTATTTGTACAGACGCTTGTGCTCGGCGGAGACCTCAGTTTTACCAAGCGTTGGAATGTATCGGGTAACCTGAATATCAATTTACAAGAGGGCAGGCTGACCAATGCCTATTTCTCTTTGAATCGCAACATGCACTGTTGGGCGCTTTCGTTCTATTACGTGCCAATCGGCGGCAATAAAAGCTTCTTGCTCACCATTCGCAATACCTCTAGCATTTTCCGTGATGCCAAAATTGAATTCAGGAAACCACCGTCGTTTCTTTGATTTCTGACTGGATGCGGTCCTGAAAAACTTTGCCAATTTGATAGGTGAATTGGGCCCCAAAAAAGACAATCTGAGCTGAGTAGTGCACCCACGCTAACATGATGAAAATGGAATTGGCTACGCCGAGTTTTCCCATGATAAAATAGTGCTGCAAGTAATAGCCAATAACCCACTGACTGATGTACAACAAAATAGCGGTCACAATTGCGCCATCTCGGGCAATGCGCCAACTCACTTTTGCGTTGTGCATGTATTTAAAGATGAGGCTGAAGATCAGTACATTGGAAAGTAGCGTCAAGAAAATTTGTAGCAATTGCAGCGAGAAATCGACAAAGCCGTTATTCCAGTGTAGCCAACTGGTGAGGGCCGAAAATATAAAAATTTGCAGAAAGTAAAATAGGATGATCACCAAGGCAAAAACGGCTAAGAGCAATACTCCTACAAAGCGAAAGCCAATGATTTCCATGAAAAGATTGGCTTCTTGTCGGCTTTTTTTACTGACGTGAAAAAACTCATTCAAGCTTCTTTTTAGTGAAATCATAAAGGCAGAACAAGTGTAAAACAACACGCCAATGCTGACGAGTTCCAAAAAGAAATTGGGCTTGTCAAAAGACATGCTGTCCACGAGCTGCATGATAGACGCGGGGTCTTGGAGTCCAAGTTCGGATTTGAGCAAAGACGTGATGATGTCGCGCATGTTTTGCTGCCCAATGATGCGCCCATAGATAGAGGTGGTCAGGTAAATAATCGGGATAAAAGCAAAGAGCGTATAGTAGGCCAAGGCTGCACCATGGTGAAAAGCACCATCTTGGACGTACGCTTTGAGCGCAGTCCAGAAGGCCTTTAATGTGAGGCGCAGTTTACCGTGTTTATTTTTTGCAGATTTCAATGGCTTTGATCTCGGTTAATTTTTCGAATGCATAAAGTAACAAGCGTTCGTTGTTGCTGCTGCGCACGTAATTGTGATAAAGGCCGCCTACAAACATGGCTTTTTCAAATTGAACAGCAATACCAGAATTGCTTAGTTGGTATTCGTCGGGTCTGAAATGAAGCAGTTCGGCGCCCATTTTAAGGGTGTTTAAGGGGCCAAAAAGCCTGGCGCGCTCTGGTGCTTTGTAGTGGTAATAAACTGCTTCGGGCTTGAGTTTTTTGGACAATTTGCCATTTTGTAAAATGCAAATGTGGTCGCACAGACCGAGTACATCTTGCCCTTCGTGCGACACCAAAATGATGCCCGTATTTTCTTCGTCGCGGAGGTCCATGAGGTGGCTACTCAATTTTTGACGCAAATGCGCGTCGAGATGACCAAAAGGCTCGTCGAGCAGCAGATAAGTAGGCTGATCGGCAATAGCACGCGCAATAGCCACGCGCTGCTGTTCGCCACCCGAAATGAGATGTGCTTTGGTAGCGCCTATTTCTTTGAGTCCAAAAAGGCTCAATAGTTTGTGAACGCGTTTGTCCCTTTTTTCATAAGGCCAGTGTAATATAGCTTCGCGGATGTTTTCCTCTACGGTATGATACGGATCGAGTTTGAAATCTTGATTCACTATAGCTAGCCCCTCAAAACCCGGAATCAATAAGTGCCGAACACGTGCTTGTATTTTACCATCGATTGCAATTTGCCCTTCGTCGGGGTCCTGAAGCCCCGCACATATTTTGAGTAAAGATGATTTTCCGGCTCCGCTTTTTCCGACGAGCCCAAGTATTTCACCGCGTTTGACGGCTATGCGGACCGCATCAAGGCCCACGTGGTGGACCGTGGCAACATGCCCTTGGCTAAGCTGGTGTACGACAAGTACTGGAGCACTCCGGACATGTACAACACCATGGCCAACTACCTCAGCACCAAAGGATTCTCCGGCGGGGCCATCAAACCGGGGCGCGCCGTGGCAGACCCCGGACCCGACCGGGTCGTCAAGACCCTGACGCCCGCCTTGTCCGCAGGTATGAGCTTGTTTTCCACCAGCTACAGCTGGACCGTTACCTCGGTGCCGGGCGGTCAGACGGCCAGCTTGAGTAGCAGTACCGCAGCGAACCCGACGCTGACAGTCAGCGGCGCGGGCACTTACACGGTACAACTGGTCACCGCCAACGCCACCAGTACCAGCACCGCCAAAACACTCACCCTCGAGGTGAACCCCGCACTGGCATGGGACCCCGCAACCTTGCGCTTCAACCCCGACATACGGACCGTTTTGCAGCAGGGAATCAATGGCAATTGCATCTCTTGCCATGTCAGCGGCCAGAACATCAGCACTACCTCCGGCGTTCCACCCATCTATTACGACGACTTCGACCGTGCGGGGACCGGAAATGGCGCAGACGCCACCAACCGCAACTGGCTCTATACCGAGGTGCGCGGACGCATCAACTTCACAGACATTGTCGCCAGCCCCCTGCTGCGCAAGCCCTCCGGCAACCACCACAACGGCGGACTTCGCACCGGATTCAATACCTCAGCGGCAGTAGGCGACGCTGCGCGCTCAGACTACGACAAGTTCGTGGCCTGGATACTCAACGGAGCCCCGGAATAGGCACTGCCAAAAAGCAAAGGGAGCTTAGGCTCCCTTTGCTTTTGCTACTATTTTTATAGCTGCTTGCGCAATCAATACGAGCGCCGAGGGCCGCTATAGCTATCCTTCGAGAAAACGAAGGGACTGGTCCGACCCACCAGTGTCTCGATCAGTGCCAACTCCTGATCGGTGTGATTCACAAACGGGGCGCTGCGGATGTTTTTGCCTTTGCCACCATCTTTGACGATGTACAGCGGCCGGTCATGGTGACGCGACACGACTTCCTCACGGCTTTCCGGATCGTCATTGGCTTGCACCACGGTTGCACCGTAACAGGTGCAAAAGTAAGTGAGGTCCGGGTCTGACTCGATGTAGAAGCCGGTCCCCCGGATGCCGATGGTGGAGGCCGATGTCTTGACCGACATCGGAGAATCGCGCGACACCGAGAGCAGTTTGCCCGTCAACATCCGCAAACCGCCAATCACATAA
>RDZL01000122.1 GCA_004295165.1 Flavobacteriia bacterium | reverse complement strand
TATTTAAGTTTGTCTTTTAAACAGACTTCATGACTAGCGAGCTCAATTGTTTCCCAATTTTTATTTTTCGGGAGTTCTCGGTCGGCATCTTGTAAAAAAGCTACTTGATTGATGGTCTTGGCTTGCTCAAACGGAACACCTCTTTTGAGTAAGCGCAAAAGCGTGCGCAAAGGTTGTTCGCCCATGCCGTAAACCAACAAATCGGCTTTGGCGTCTACAAGTATGGATGGCATGAGTTGGTCCTTCCAATAATCGTAGTGGGTCACCCTTCTCAATGAGGCTTCAATACCGCCCAACAAAACGGGAACGTCTGGATAAATTTCTTTTAAAATATTGCTGTAGACGATGCTGGCGTAGTCTGGGCGAAAGCCCGCTTGGCCGCCCGGCGTGTAGGCGTCTGTGGAACGCAAGCGCTTGTTGGCGGTGTAGTGGTTGACCATTGAGTCCATGCAGCCAGCGGTGACGCCAAAGAAATATTTAGGTTTGCCTAGTTTTTTGAAGTCGCGGAGGTCGTCTTTCCAGTTGGGCTGTGCCACAATACCAATACGGAAACCTTCGCTTTCAATGATGCGTCCAATAACAGCCGTTCCAAAACTTGGGTGGTCTACATAGGCATCGCCGGAGATGAGGATGACATCAAAGGCATCCCAGCCTCGTTTTTCTGCTTCCTTTAGAGATAAAGGTAGCCAATCGGAAATCGGGCGCTCTAGGTTCATGTTACAAAGATACACCAAGAACAATGCATCGTGAATTTTGTTGTAATTTTGTAGCTCAATATACTCATTATTTACTCTAAATTAAGATCAAAATGGCTTTTGAACTTCCCGCTTTACCTTATGCTTATGATGCATTAGAACCGCACATCGATGCGCGCACAATGGAAATCCACCATTCTAAGCACCACCAAGCCTATACAACCAACCTCAATAACGCAATTGCAGGTACCGACATGGAAAACATGTCTATCGAAGAAATTTTAATGAACTGCAAAGACAAACCAGCAGTGCGCAACAACGGTGGTGGTTTCTGGAACCATAACCTTTTCTGGGAAACCATGGCGCCAAACGCCGGAGGCAACCCAACTGGTGAGCTCGCAGCTGCTATCGATGCAGCATTTGGTTCTTTTGAAGCATTCAAAGACGAATTCGCCAAAGCAGCTACCACGCGCTTTGGTTCTGGCTGGGCTTGGTTGTGCGTTACCAATGGCGCACTCGAAGTGTGCTCTACACCCAACCAAGACAATCCACTCATGGGCGAAGGTTGCAACGGCACGCCACTTCTTGGCCTAGACGTCTGGGAACACGCCTACTACCTACACTACCAAAACCGTCGTCCAGATTACATCAATGCGTTTTTCAACGTGATCAACTGGGACGTTGTTGCCGCTAAATTTGCGGCTGCGAAGTAATTTAAAAATCGCTTTATCAAAAAGGGCGGCCCTGCGGGCCGCCCTTTTTTTATCTAAGTTTAAAGACTATTAGAAATTGACTTGGGCTTGAATACGCAATAAATTACCTCGTTGGAAATTTGTTGGGTTCGCAGCATCTTCAAAACGTCTAGCAGACATGGTATACATGACAACCAATTCAAAATTCTTGTTTGGTTGCCATTCAGCACCAAGTTCAAGCTCCTTTACTTCATAGCTTCTGGCATCAAGTTCGTGTTTTTTACCGCCATCATAATATTGGAAACGACTAAATGGAATGAGGGTTTGGCCCTTGAAATCCAATTTATAGCTTGCCGTTATAAAGCCGCCTTTTAACGGGCTTTCTATAATTGAATTGGTCAACTTATCATATTCTGGACCGCGGCCAATATTGTACTCGGCAAGAATTCCAAACGGTTTTGGATACAAAACAAAAGTAGCTCCCACGCGCTCGTCGTTGTATAATTTGTCTGTAGCAGTTCCTACACCCGATGTTGTAGATAATAAAGTAAACTGACCTTTATATGCCTGAACGCCTGCCTCAATAACTTGATTCTTGATCTGCACAGGGTAAGAAGCTCTCGTTACGACATGTTTATTTGCGTTCAATTCTGGACGATTAGCTGTTTGCCCGTTATATACACCGATTCCTAAAACACCGTAGTCTCCAGATCCCTTTAAACCTTCGCTTACTAGTGAAGAGAATAATTTTCTTGTTTTCGCTGGGGCCCAATAGAAGAAAACACCGAGGTCGCGCTCGTTGGTAACGGCACTATTCATTGCATCGGCGCGATCTAGAGGCAAACGATTTTGAGATGACTGCATGTTTTCAAAACCATAAGGTACTTTTGATTGTCCGATTCTAAAACGAAATTCATTTTTCTCATCTAAGCCAATATCAAAGTAAGCGTCGCGCAATTGTCCAAAGTGCATGGCACTTGATGAAGGTGCACTCGCAAAATCAGGCTGAACATAAAAATATACTCTTGGGCTTACTTGACCATAAAAAATCAAGCGCATACGACGGACAAAAAAGTCGTTGTCTCCACCCCAGCTTTTATCACATTGTTCACATTCGAGGTCTTCATTTGTTTGAAGGAGACCGTTGTAGCGTACTTGCATGTAGCCTCTTAGTTGAATACTCTCGTACCATTTCTTTGTAGGAGCGGGCGTTTTTGCTTTTGTCGAATCTTTGGCTATTTGCGCATTTAGCCCAATTGAACAACCAAAGGCAAGTAGTAAGAAATAAATTTTAGTCATTTGTAGCGTTTTTAATTACGAGGCCAAAATTATATCCT
>RDZL01000152.1 GCA_004295165.1 Flavobacteriia bacterium | reverse complement strand
GCGCTCAACTTTCCGCCAGAGCACCCCGCCCGCGATATGCAAGACACCTTTTTTATCTCAAAAGGAGAAAACGAGCTCGCGCTGCGCACCCACACGAGTAGCGTTCAAGTGCGCGTCATGGAAGACCAAGCACCACCGATCAGAACCATTTCTCAGGGCCGTGTGTACCGCAACGAAGCCATTTCGGCGCGAGCACATTGCTTTTTCCATCAGGTTGAGGGGCTCTACATAGACAAAGGCGTCTCCTTTGCCGACCTCAAACAAACCTTGTTATATTTTGCACAGGCACTTTTTGGCCCCCAAACCCAAATTCGCATGCGCCCTTCTTATTTTCCTTTTACCGAACCAAGCGCCGAGGTAGATGTATCTTGCTCGCTTTGCAACGCGAAAGGTTGCAATGTCTGTAAGTATACGGGTTGGCTAGAAATCATGGGTTGCGGTATGGTAGATCCAAACGTGCTCGAGGCTTGCGGTATTGACCCAGAAGTTTATACTGGTTTTGCCTTCGGGATGGGCGTGGAGCGCATTGCGCAGCTTAAATACCGCGTCACCGATTTGCGTTTGTATTCTGAAAACGACGTGCGTTTCTTGCGTCAATTTAAACCGGGTATGGCATGAGTTGGCTCCATTTTTCAAGTCAGAACCATTGGGAAGAACTCTTGAGCGCTTCAGAGCAAGCGCCTCAACTGATCTTTAAGCACAGCACGCGCTGTTCTATTTCTTCTATGGTCCTGAACCGTTTTGAAGCCAGTGATTTGTATCGCACAGCAGCTCTACCATGTTGGTTCCTCGACCTCATTGCCTTTCGGGACTTATCCAACCTGATAGCCGCCGAAACGCAGGTATGGCATGAGTCACCGCAGTGTATCGTCATCGACAAAAGCAAGGTTATTTACGCAGAAAGCCATGGCTCAATAGATGCCAAGGCCATTCAACAATTGATCCTCGACAAATGAAAAAAATAATCATCTGGGTATTGGTATTGGGCCTGTTAGTGGGCTTTTTAGCACCATTCTTCAATTCTTCGAGCGACAGCGCTGCACAAGCCGCTACTTTTGGCTTCAAAGAAAATTTAGCCACCACCTACGGCAAAACCATTGCCATTCCACTTAAAGTTACTGAAAACTGCACGGCACTTCAGCTCAAAATTGCCGATTCAGTTGTGTTGGAGGTGCCTAAACCAAAGCAGAAAGAAATTTATTTCTTAGACACCAAAGATTTCAAGCCAGGCGCTTATCTGCTCGATTTACAAGTGCAAGACGCCGCCGGTAATTTATACACCGAGCAGCGCAACCTGCGCATTTTATCCGACATCAAACCCGAAAGATGGTCTTTGAAATTGGGAGCTGCTTTCACCCACGACACCCGCAATTATACGCAAGGCCTGACCTTCTGGAACGGAGAACTCTACGAATCTACCGGCGATCCCAACCAAGACGGCAGCTCAATGGTTTCCAAAATCAATATGGCAACAGGGCAGCCCATTCAACAAGGCAAAACCACTTTTAAGAAACAACTCGACGCTAGCAAATTTGGAGAGGGCATCGCTATTTTTGGCAACGAAGTTTTTCAGCTCACCTGGAAAAACCAGCAGTGTTTTGTCTACGACCTGCAAACTTTTGAACTCAAAAGAGAGCTCGCTTACAACGGAGAAGGTTGGGGGCTTTGTACAGACGGAAAGCAACTCATTATGTCCGACGGTACTGAACGCCTTACGTTTAGAGACCCCAAAACATTTGAAACGCTGCGTACTTTAGAGGTCTATTCAGATCAAGGCCCGCTGCCACAACTCAACGAACTCGAGTACATCGACGGGCTCATTTATGCGAATATTTACACTACCAATTTTGTTGCCGTTATTGAGCCAACGCTTGGAAGGGTCATTGCGCTAATAGATGCCAGTAATTTGGTGGCTGCAGGCAAAGGCAATGGCGAAGTCTTGAACGGAATTGCCTACAATGCCAAAACAGGAAAAACCTACATGACGGGTAAATACTGGCCAAAAATGTTTGAGGTTACTATTGTCAAAAAACACGACTAACCCAAAGAGCTACAAATGGAAATTCAACGCAAAGATTGGTCTGAGATCAAGAGCAATGACAGCTGGTCGATTTTTAAAATCATGGCTGAGTTTGTTGAAGGGTACGATAAAATGGCAAAGGCAGGCCCCTGTATTTCCATATTTGGATCGGCCCGAACCAAAACAGATCAGTATTACTATACCCAAACCGTGGAGCTCGCCGAAAAAATTACCAAAGCTGGTTATGGCGTCATTACGGGTGGCGGACCTGGTATCATGGAGGCAGGTAATAAAGGTGCTAAGCAGGGTGGAGGCACTTCCGTCGGGCTCAACATCGACTTACCTTTTGAGCAGTTTCACAATCAATATATTGACCGCGATCACTATTTAGAGTTTGATTATTTTTTTGTCCGCAAGGTTATTTTTGTCAAGTATGCGCAGGCCTTCATCATTATGCCCGGCGGTTTTGGCACGTTAGATGAGTTTTTTGAAGCCATCACCCTCATCCAAACTCGTAAAATTGCTAAGCGGCCAATTGTGTTGTTTGGGAGTACTTTTTGGCAGGGCTTATTTGATTGGGTTAAAAACGTGCAGCTCGCTGAAGGACTCATTTCCGAATCTGATTTAGATTTATTTAAAGTGACCGACTCTACCGATGAAGCACTGCAGTTTATTGAGGACTTCTTTCGTTCACACGCACTTTCTCCAAATTTCTAAGCATCTTTGTATTACATATACCGAATTCTTTATGTTGGATAAAATCAAAAGTACGCTTAGGTTGGTCATTCCTTTTGTCAAGACCAAACTTTTCTGGAAACATTTTGGCCTCGTCATTTTGTTTTACTTAGTCATGGTTTTTGCCACCATTCTCTATCTCGATTTTGCCACCAACCACGGCGAAAAAATCGCGGTTCCCAATTTAGTGGGCATCTCCGGTGAAAAAGCCAAAAACCGCATTGAAGAGCTCGACCTTACGTATCAAATTTTGGATAGCATCTACGACCCTTCCTTGCCTGAAGGCACCGTTGTGGAGCAGCTCGTGGAACCTACTTCTCTTTCTCAAGTCTATGTAAAATCAGGGCGTATTATTGGTCTTAGGTTATCAAAAAAGAGCCAACTCGTTGAAATGCCTAGCTTATTACACAAGCAAATCCAATTTGCGCAAAGTATCCTCGAGCAAAGAGGTTTGCGCTTCTCCATTCAATACCAACCTACTGCAGAGGCCAACGGTTCGGTCCTCGATCAGCGTTACAAAGGTCGTCGCATCAAAGAAGGCGAGCGCTTGCCAATTGGTGCCGTGGTTACGCTCATTGTAGGGCAAAACGACGAAGGAGAGCCAATTGCTTTGCCAAATTTATTGGGCCTCACGATGTCGGAGGCCAAGTATATTTTTGACACTTTAGGTGTGAGTAGTTATTCATTCATTTGTCCGGATTGTTTAACGGCTCAAGATTCTGCTGCTGCTCGAATTTTTTCGCAGTCTCCAGAATATATTGAAGCAACGACCGTTTTTAAATCCACACAATTTATCCTCTCGATGGAAAAAGGAGGGGACGGACAAAATCCTTAATAGCATATGACGCGCTTTATTTTTACTTTTTTTGCTAGTCTTTCCATCTCCGCATTGTGGTCTCAAGGATTCGAAATGGGTCCAATTTACCGCAATTTTGAGCTAGGAACTTCCAAAGGTCAATTGAAAAGTACGCTCAATACCATTGACAGCACCTTTTATTACACCTCAGATACACTCAATCTTCCGTTTTTTGATGAGTTTTCTACAGATAAATTCCAACAATACAACGCGCAGTTCAATGATCCAGGTGTAACTTCTACACTCTACTTTCAACTTCTCGACCCAAATACACTCGTGCCATTTACAGCGGCTCAAAGCTTCACCGACCAAGCCACCTTTCGCCGCACTTTTGACCAAACCACGAGCACTTTTACCGATTCTATATTTGCCACAACGGCTGTAAAAGTGGCCGATTTTTCTGCATTCCCTTTGAGTTATCAGACGCTCAGTCTTTACCCGCCATACTATATCTACGATACGATTGGCGTGGTAGATACCCCTGATACCGTTTGGGTGCAAAATCCAAGTTTTGTACAAGATTCTGCTCGCATTTTCTTTGCTACACTCAATGACCCGAATGCACTTTGGCTAGATGCACACGCTTACCGGAACAACCGTTTTGCGGTGAATCCGCGCTCGCTCGGGGTTGTAACTTTTGATGGCCTAGACGCCAGTGGGTTCCCTTATGCGATCGGCACAACTTTTACCAATACGGCTGATTACCTGCATTCAAAACCCCTAGACCTGAGCGCGTATACCGCTGCCGATTCGCTCTACTTTTCCTTTTTAGTACAGCCCGAAGGCCTTGGCGATGTGCCAGAAGCCACCGATTCTTTGCGCCTAGAGTTTTATGCCAAAGACCTCGGTCAGTGGTTTCATGTTTGGGCAACCGCCGGCGATACCACCGCGCCGTTTAAAGTGGTGCACATACCCGTAAAAGACGCCAAGTATTTCAAACGCGGATTTCAGTTTCGTTTCAGCAATTACGGCGCGCTTTCTGGCGCCTTAGACCATTTCCACATCGATTACGTTCACTTGCGCACGCAATCCAATTTGGCCGATACCCTATTCAAAGATTTTGCATGGGTATATCCTATGAACACATTGTTGCAAGATTACACAGCTGTTCCTTGGGACCATTACAAAAACACGCCTAAGCCATTCAGAAATGATTTTCCTGTGGTGCTGCACAACGGTAGTTCTACTCCAGAAAACAACCAATTCCCTGCTCAATTTACCATTGATCAAGCAGGCAATCAATTAGGTCAATTTTCGCTTGCAGGTAGTCAGTTATCCAACGGCGATTTGAATTATGAACCCAGCACAACCTACGCATCTACGCACAACATCAGTGCCTCAGGTTCTTTCCCAACGAGTGCCGGTGGAAACGAACAAGCTTTTCGCGTTAGTGGCACACTCAATGTCCAGTTCCCCAATCTAGCACTCAACGACACCACCAGCTTTTATCAGCCGTTTTTCAATTTTTATAGCTACGACGACGGTAGTGCAGAGGCTGCTTTTGGCCCAACAGGTGCGCAATCGCGCTTGGCAGTTCAGTTCGATGCCTACGAGGCTGATTCTTTGATCGGGGTCTCGTTTCATTTTGTGCCCTCTGTCATTGATGTCTCGAGCAAATTGTTCTTGATCAGTGTTTGGAGCAATGAAAACGGCCATCCGGGTACCCTGCTCTACGAAGACGACGTCTTTTTCCCTAGAACCCCACTTTACGGCGACGAGCGCGGCATTTTTGTGCCTTATTACTTTAGCGATACACAAAAAGTGAGTGTGGCATCGTCTTTCTTTATCGGCTGGCGTCAACTCGATGCGGAGCGCCTGAATTTAGGCTTGGATAGAAATATTGATCAGTCGGATAAAATTCAATACAGTGTCGACGGCGGTTTCAATTGGTATACCTCTCCTTACCAAGGTGCTGCTATGCTGCACCCCATCTTCTCCACAGCACTCGATGCGAGTTTAGGTTTTTCAAATGAAACAATTGCGCCGGCCACCTGGACCGTTTTTCCAAACCCAGGTCAAAATGAAGTCCATGTGGACTTGCCAGTTGCATATCAAGGCAAACAAATTATTTTGCTCGATGCCATGGGTAAAATCCAAGCATCTCAGACAGACCGTACGTTTGATATCAGCATGTTGCCAAATGGCGTTTATTTCTTGCGTTGCCCCGAATCAACTTTGGGCACCTTAAAGCTGATCATCAACAAATAATGAGCGAAAATTTAGAGATTGAAGTAGAGGAAGCAGACCTCTTTGAACATTACCGTTTCAAAGCAGATCCGGGTCAGGAAGTTGTTCGGATCGACAAATTTTTGTTGGACCGAATGGCAGATACCTCCCGAAATAAAATTCAGGTAGCCGCCAAGAATGGCAATATCCATGTCAATGGTCAGCCGGTAAAGCAAAATTACCGCGTCAAACCGGGCGACGAAATCGCCATTGTTCTGCCTTACCCAGTCCGAGAAATTGAACTCATTGCCCAAGATATTCCAATAGATGTGGCCTACGAAGACGACGATTTATTGGTTGTGAACAAAGCAGCTAATATGGTCGTGCATCCGGGCTACGGTAATTATTCGGGTACACTCGTCAATGCACTGGTTTTTCATTTTGAGCATTTGCCTACGCGTCCTAAAGACTATTTTGGCAGGCCGGGCTTAGTTCACCGCATAGACAAACACACTACCGGATTGCTCGTCGTGGCCAAAACCGAGAATGCCCTCAATGACTTGGCCAAGCAATTTTATGACCGCACTACACAACGGCGTTATTACGCTTTGGCGTGGGGCGATATAACAGAAGACGGCACCATAGAAGGACACATCGGCAGGTCGCTCAAAAACCGCAAGGTCATGACTGTTTTTCCGGATGGCGCATACGGCAAACCGGCCATTACACATTACAAAGTTTTGGAGCGTTTTGGTTATGTTACGCTCATCGAATGCAAGCTCGAAACAGGTAGAACTCACCAAATTCGCGCGCACATGCAATCGATTGGGCATCCATTGTTTAACGATTTGGAATACGGCGGCGATCGCATCTTGAAAGGCACTAAATCGTCTGCCTATGAAAAGTTTATGGTCAATAACTTTGCCCTGCTCCCCGGACAGGCGCTACACGCCAAAACGCTCGGTTTTATTCAGCCGAGCACCAAAGAGTATTTAGAGTTTGATTCTGAGCTACCTGAGGGTTTTCAGCGCTTATTGGAACGCTGGAGAACCTATTGTTCGGATTTTAAATAAAATTTCTCTATTTTTGCTTTCCTTGGTTCTTAACCAAGCTAAAACTACGCTTTATGAAACAACTATTCATTGCCGCTATTTTAACGCTCTTCACTGCATCGGTAAGCTTTTCACAAAACGCTCCCGATCCAAAATTCGTGCGCGAAGCCAACGAAGTCTTCATCTCTGGCAATTACTTTGAAGCCATTAACGTCTGTCAAGACGCCTACAAAAAGTTAGGTGCTCGCGGTTCTTTGCGTCAAAAAGGCGACATGGCCTTCAAAATCGCTGAATCTTACCGCGCACTCGAAATCTTTGATAAGGCAAATGATTGGTATGGTACCTGTATCGAACTCAAGTATTTCGATGTTGTTCCAGAAATATATTACTACAAAGGCGACATGCAGCGCATGATGAAAGACTTTGACAACGCCATCAAAAGCTACCGCGAATACAAGCGCATTGCGCCTAAGTCTCGCACCAAAGAAGTAGACGACGCCATCATGGCTTGTGAAAAATACAAAGACTTTGATGAGTTCGAAACTTCCAAATTGGTCGTGAAGCCAGAAGTCAAAATCAATACCAAGCAAATGGATATGGCGCCTACCTTTATGGACAAAAAAGGTAAAGTCATTGTTTTTAGCTCTTCCCGCGACGAAAGCACTGGCGCACAACGCGATCCTATTTCTGGCGAAAAATACATGGACCTCTACATCGCAGAATACGATGTGAACGGCAATCCAACGAACGTCAAATCCCTAGACACCAAAGGTGTGGTCAATACCACGCAAAACGAAGGATCAGCAACTTTTGATTCGAAGCGCAAAAACATCTACTTTACGCGTTGCCCCAACGCAGAAAAAATGGATTTAGGCTGTGAAATCTGGACAGCTGTCATGAACGGCGAAGATTTCGACGATCCGCGCAAAATCTCTTTGACAATCTCTGATACCATTTCTGTAGGGCACCCTTGCTTGTCTCCAGACGACCAAATGCTCATTTTTGCATCAGACATGAAGCAAAGCCCGAACGGCGAAAAATCTTTTGGTGGCCGCGACCTCTGGTATGTCAATTTTGACAAGCGCACCAAAATGTGGGATTCCGTTCCACACAACATGGGCGCAATGTTCAATACAGCTGGTAACGAACTGTTCCCATCTATCGGACCAAATGGCCAACTCTATTTTGCATCAGACGGCTTGCCAGGAATCGGAGGTCTTGACCTCTTTGTTGCAGAGCAAGTTACTGGTGAAAACAAATGGACTGGCGTCAAAAACATGGGTTATCCTTTCAATTCACAAGGTAATGATTACGCCATGTCTGACTTCGACGGCAAGTCTGGTTTCTTTACCTCTGAGCGCAAAACGACTAGCAACCAAGAATACGCACCAGATATCTGGAGCTTCACTACACCTCCAAACCTTTTTGATTTGCGCGTGACTGTCTATGAGTCAGGTAAAAAGTCTAAGAAATTAGCTGGTGCAAAAGTTTACGTAACGGTTTCCGACGGCACGAGCTGGGAAGGTGTTACCGACGCAAAAGGTAAAATCATCTGGAAAGAGCGTCCAGACAAAAAAGGACGTTATATCTTAACAGGTAAAGAATACACACTCAAAGCAGAGAAAGAAGGCTTCTACGAAGATAAAAAAGGCGCCAAAATCTCTACACTAGGAATGGACCAAAGCCAAAGCTTCTTGATCGAGATGCCGTTGTTGCCTGTAGGGATCATCCGCACGCCAGAAATTCGCTACGTATTTGACCAATGGGTGTTTATCAACGATGCAACTTGTATGTCTCTAGATTCCCTTAAGTTCTTAGACAGCATGCTCAAAGAATACCCGAATATCACCATCGACTTGTTCTCGCACACAGATGCACGTGGTGGCGACGCACGCAACCAAATGCTCTCAGAAAACCGTGCAAAAGCGGTTTACAAGCACCTCGTTGAAACATGTGGCATCGACCCACGACGCATTCGCCCTGTAGGCCGCGGAGAGGCAGAGCCTGCAACTTGGATCGATGAATCCGGTAAAACAGTAGTGCTCACTGAAGATTATATCAATCAGTTCAAGGCCACTGACAAAGCCAAATTCGAAATGCTGCACACGATCAACCGCCGCACAACTGCCAAGATCACCAGCACCACTTTTGATCCAAACACGGCACCGCCGGCAGATCCAGAATACCGCAAGTTTAAACAACTTCCAAGATTATAAAAGAAAGGCGTCGGAAGACGCCTTTTGTTTTGAGCCATGAGACGCCTTTTACAAAAAATCATATTCTTTTTTGAGCTGCAGTCCTTTGGCGTCTGCGAATGGTGGGCGCGCAGATTAGGCATCCGCACCAACAAAGTGCGTTTAGGGTTCATCTATTTTAGTTTCATTGGCTTAGGTTCTCCTGTTTTACTTTATCTCATTATGGCCTGGATCCTTGAACACAAACACTATTTTAAGTTTCAAGCGAAGCGCAAACAATCTATCTGGGATTTATGAAATTATTGATTACCGGAAGCAATGGCCTTTTGGGCCAAAAGCTTATCGATTTATGTGTGGCCAAGCAATTGGATTTCCTAGCCACGTCGAGTGGTGCGAATCGCTATTCAGTTTGCCCGGCAGATAAATACCAAACCCTAGACATCACCGACGAGCAAAACATCCAAACAGTGCTCGACAGTTACCAGCCTACCCACGTGATTCATACAGCCGCCATGACCAACGTAGATCAATGCGAGCTGCAGCCCGAGGCCTGTGATTTGGTCAATCGGCAAGCGGTCCTGATGTTGGCTAAGTATTGCCAACAGCACCAAATTCATTTGCAACTGCTCTCTACAGATTTTGTATTTGATGGCCAAGACGGCCCTTATGTTGAAACCGACGTGCCCAATCCCTTGAGTGTGTATGCGCGCTCAAAGGTTGAGGCTGAAAAAATTCTTCAAGCAACGGAAGGCCTGAACTTCTCTATAGTTCGTACTATTATCGTTTACGGCCAAGGCGAACAGCTCTCAAGATCAAATTTGATTTTGTGGGCCAAAGAAGCTTTACAACAAGGAAATCCTTTGCAAATCGTCAATGATCAGTTCAGGGCACCAACTTGGGCCGACGACCTCGCTTGGGCTTGTGTACGCATCTGTGAACTCAGCCATGTCGGTATTTTTCATATCGCAGGGCCGGAAGTGCTCTCCATTTACGATATTGTGGCCCGCGTAGCTGCGTTTTACAAGCTCCCGATGGAACAAGTCACTCAACTGAGCAGCGACAGCCTTAAACAGCCGGCAAAGCGCCCTGCTCGCACAGGTTTTGTGCTCGATAAAGCGAACGAGCAACTAGGTTACTGCCCACATACACTAGAGCAAACTTTTGCTTTAATGTAATTGAGAAAAAATTTTATCTTTACCTACCTAAAAAAATAGAATATGAGTGTTTGGAGAAAAAAACCGGTAAGTCACTTTGAACGTGACATGAAAAAAAATGACCTCAACCGCGTTCTGACCCGTTGGGGTCTTACTTCATTAGGAATTGGCGCCATTATCGGCGGCGGTATCTTTACCTTAACAGGAATCGCTGCCCATGACCACGCCGGTCCCGCTTTGGCTTTGTCTTTTGTGATTGCAGGTGTAGGCTGTTTGTTTGCCTCACTTTGTTATGCTGAGTTTGCTTCTATTTTACCTGTAGAAGGATCTGCATATGCTTATTCTTACGGCACAATGGGTGAGCTTTTTGCTTGGATCATTGGCTGGAACCTCATTTTGGAATACATGATGGGTGCTACAACTGTGGCTGTGGCTTGGAGTGGTTATTTTGAAAAATTACTGCATCAATTTGACATACATCCGCCCATGTGGCTCATGAACGACGCCGTAACGGCTGCTGAAAAAGCACATGAAGCAGGTATTGCAACACCGGAGTTTGCCTTTAATTTACCTGCCTTTTTGATCACTTGGGTAGTTACAGCTATTCTCATTAAAGGGATCAAGGAAGCGGCAAAAACCAATAACCTCATTGTGATCCTCAAGGTCGCTGTTGTATTGTTTGTGATCTTCGTAGGTTTCTTTTTCATCGATACAGATAACTATGTGCCATTTATACCTGAAACCGTGCACAACGCCGATGGCTCATCTTCTTTTGGATGGTCTGGGGTAGTGACCGCCGCCACCATTGTTTTCTTTGCTTATATTGGTTTTGATGCCGTTTCTACACAAGCAGGTGAGGCCATCAACCCTAAAAAAGATGTGCCCTTTGCCATTATTATGTCATTGGTCATCTGTACCATTTTGTATATCGTCGTTTCATTGGTTTTAACCGGAATGGTTCCATATAACGAGCTTGACATCAAAGCTCCTGTTGCCTCAGCTTTTGAGGGCATCGGAATGCCATGGGCCACAACACTCATTACCATTGCTGCGGTAGCAGGGCTAACGTCCGTGATGTTGGTCATGATGCTCGGTCAAACGCGTATTTTCTTGGGCATGGCCAAAGACGGCTTGCTGCCATTCAATATTTTCGGTAAAATCCACGAAACCTATAAAACACCATTTAGAAGTACGATTCTTGTCGGAGCAGTTGTTTCTGTTGTAGCTGCCACCACACCTATCGATAAAGTATCTGAAATGTGCTCTATGGGAACATTGCTTGCCTTTGCCATGATTTCAATTGCAGTTCTGATCATGCGCATTCGCCAACCAGAATTGGAGCGTCCGTTAAAAACGCCTGCAGTTTGGTTTGTAGCCATCGCCGGTGCGGCATTCAACTTTGGCCTGATGTATTTTGTGCGTCCTGATACCTGGGTGGCATTTATTATTTGGTCAACCTTAGGCCTCATCGTTTACTTCTTGTATTCGCGCAAGCACAGCAATCTCAACAACTATGCTTTTGAGGAGTCACTCAAAGGTCATGATGCAATTGTGAATGCTTCAGAAGAAGATTAATGCAATCAGAAGCTAAAAAAACACTCGGCCTGCTCGATGCCACCTTGTTGGTGTCGGGTTCCATGATCGGTTCGGGTATCTTTATTGTTTCTACACTGATGCTGCGCGATATCGGATCGCCAGCTTGGTTGTTGGTCTTGTGGGTACTCACAGGCCTGATCACTGTTTTTGCAGCGTTGAGCTATGGAGAACTCGCTGGCATGATGCCAAACGCAGGTGGTCAATACGTGTATATCCAACGTGCTTATGGCAAAATGGCTTCGTTTCTCTACGGCTGGACGGTCTTTACTGTCATTCAGACGGGTGTTATCGCGGCTGTAGCGGTGGCCTTTGCGAAATACACGGCCATATTTTTTCCGGAATTAAATGATGTCGTTTTCACCACCCCATTTTTGGCAGTGACCTGGTCCCAATTGCTCGCGATTGCTTCTGTTGTATTTTTGACTTATTCGAACGCAAGGGGTGTACAAAACGGTAAGGTCATTCAGTTTGTTTTCACGTTTGCGAAGCTCTTTGCATTAGGGGCCCTAATTGTATTGGGAATTTATATCGGCCTCAAAACCGATGTTTTTGCACTTAATTTTAGCGATGCCTGGAAAGCCTCCAAAACCATTGTAGCCAATGGTGGAGACAAAGTTTTTCAGATACCGCTGACGGGTTGGGCGCTTGTTGGGGCTTTGGGTGCTACCATTATCAACTCCTTGTTCTCAGCCGATGCGTGGAACAACGTCACTTTTATAGCAGGTGAAATCAAAGACCCCAAAAAGAACATCCCTAAGAGTTTGTTTTTTGGCACTTTAATCGTGACACTCATTTACATTTTAGCCAATATCGCTTACCTCGCTTTATTACCGATCAACGGTAGTCCGGATGGAATCAATCCAGTGGATCAAGGAATGCTTTTTGCCAGCAATGACCGCGTTGGCGCCTCTGCTGCGTACGTCATCTTTGGCGACGCCGGTATTCTCCTTATGGCTGGTCTGATCATGGTTTCGACCTTTGGTTGCAACAATGGACTCGTTTTGGCTGGTTCTCGTTTGTTCTACGCGATGTCCAAGGATGGTTTGTTTTTCAAAAGTGCAGCCCAACTCAATTCAAATGGTGTTCCGGCACGTGCACTCTGGATTCAATGTGCTTGGGCCAGTGCGCTCTGTTTGTCAGGCAAATATGGCGATTTGCTCACTTATAGCACATTTGCAAGTTTGTTGTTTTACATCATTACTATTTACGGTATTTTTCGATTGAGGAAGTTAGAACCCGATACACCAAGGCCCTACAAAGCCTGGGGATATCCTTACATTCCTGCACTTTACATCGTGCTCACACTCGCTATTTGTGTCGATTTATTGATCTACGATTTCCGAAATGCTGGCATGGGCCTCTTTATTGTACTGCTCGGTATTCCGGTATATTACTTAATCGAGTCAAAAAGAAAGGCAGCGTAGCCAATAAGCCCAGTAAGTTCTCGTTGAGACTTACATGAAAAAACCATTTGTCATTTTCTCCAAACGATTAGAACGCGGTAGCATCTTATGGCTGTGTGTTTGTGTGGTGGTTATTTTTGCGCCCCGAATTGAGGCCTATTTTATGCATCCAGACTTGAGCTACACCTGGCAGCACAAAATGGATCAAAAAGCGCGTCAAGCTTTTCAAATGTCTCCAAAATCTCAAGTTAGGCGATCCTACATGCGGCTTTGGAAGCGTTGCAACCCAGAGGCCCTCACTGCAGCGGATTGGCAAAGGTTGGGCCTGAGTGCGAAGCAGGCAGCTTCCTTGCTGCGCTATAAGGATAAATATGGGCTACATTCGTTGTCTCAAATGCAACATATACGTGTGCTGCCCTCATCATTGCTCAAACAAATTTCGGATTCCTTGTCTTTTGACTCCGCTCCAAATACGCAAGCAAGAGTTGTCGATCAGGATGAAAATGCGTTCAACTATAAAAGACAAGAAACGAAGGGGCAATTCGGCAAGTTGGATATCAATTCAGCCACTGAGGTGATGCTAGTGGCCCTGCCTGGCCTTGGTGCATATACCGCAGCAAAAATTGTTGCTTATCGCGAGCGTTTGGGTGGTTTTTTAGCGCTTGAGCAACTGCAAGAAATCCAAGGAGTCAAGCCAGAAATTCTACAAAATATACTTCCTTATTTAGTGCTAGAGCAAGGCATCAAACGCATGTCGATCAATGAAGTGAGCTATGAAACACTCAAACAACATCCATATCTGACTTGGAATCAGGCCAATTCAATCATCAAAATGCGCAAGCAAAAGGGAGCGTTTAAAGAATTAAAGGAGCTCAAAGAATCTGTATTAATTGACGACGATACATACAAAAAACTTTTGCCTTATGTATCTTTGTGACATGACAATTCACGAACAACTCAAAGCGGTCATCCGCGATGTACCCGATTTTCCAAAACCCGGTATCCTCTTCAAGGATATTTCAACGATTATGCTCAGTCCGGAAGTATCAAATGCGGTACTTGATCACCTGGTTGCCCAATATAAAGATGCTGAGCTTGATGCCATTGCAGGTATTGAAAGCCGTGGTTTTCTTTTTGGCTACCCGTTAGCCATGCGTTTAGGGTTGCCTTTTGTACTGATTCGAAAAGAAGGCAAACTGCCATATGATAAAATCAAACATTCCTACGACTTAGAATACGGTTCGGCAGTCATTGAAATGCATACCGATGCCATCAAAGCAGGGCAGCGCGTCCTGATCCACGACGACCTACTTGCTACCGGAGGCTCTGCCGCCGCCGCGGCCACACTCATTGAAAAAAGTGGTGGGGTAGTGGCAGGCTTTGACTTTTTGGTGGCACTTGATTTTTTAAATGGCGCTGAGCACCTCGCAAAATTCAGCGAGCAAATTACCGCCATTGTTCATTATTAATTTGACCACATGACTTAACCCCCGCACGTCACATTTCATCAACATCCAACAACAATCATCAATCAACAACATGAGTAACTATTTTACAGAACAACAGCAGCTTTTGGCCCAAATGGTCCGAGACTTCGCTGAGCGAGAAATTCGCCCCCAAATGAAGCACTGGGATGACCACGAAGTTTTCCCAATTGAGGTCATGAAAAAAATGGGCGAACTCGGTTTGCTCGGCATTTTCATCCCCGAACAATATGGCGGATCTGGATTCGGCTACAACGAATACGCAACTGTGCTAATGGAACTCGGCAAGGTTTGCGGCGGCGTAGGCCTTAGTGTAGCTGCACACAACTCTCTTTGCACTGGACACATCTATTACCACGGTTCAGAGGCTCAAAAGCAAAAATATTTACCCAAATTGGCAAGCGGTGAGTGGATTGGCGCTTGGGGGCTCACCGAAGCCAATACAGGCTCTGATGCCATGCGCATGAAAGCTACAGCGGTTTTGGATGGCGATCATTGGGTCTTGAACGGATCCAAAAACTGGATCACACACGGGCTTTCAGGCGATGTTGCGGTTGTGCTGATTCGCACTGGTGAACTTCTAGATAGCAAAGGCATTACGGCCTTTATTGTAGAGAAAGGCACACCGGGCTTCTCGGCTGTCAAAATCAAAGACAAATTAGGCGTGCGTGCAAGTGAAACCGCCGAGCTCATTTTTGATAACGTACGCATCCCCAAAGAAAACGTAATTGGCGAGGTGGGGCAGGGCTTTGTTCAGGCCATGCAAATTCTAGATGGCGGCCGTATTTCTATTGCTTCATTGAGCTGTGGCATCGCTAGAGGCGCATTTGAAGCTGCTGTTAAATATGCCAAAGAACGCGAGCAATTTGGCCAACCTATTGCTCAATTCCAAGCAATCAGCTTCAAATTAGCTGACATGGCTACCCAGATCGAAGCAGCCGAACTCCTTACTTTTCAGGCAGCTGCGAAGAAAGATGCCAAGTTGCCCGTCACCAAAGAGGGCGCTTTTGCCAAGTATTTTGCCTCAGAGGTTTCGGTCAAGTGTGGCAATGAAGCCGTTCAAATTATGGGGGGCTATGGCTACACGAAAGAATACCCAGCGGAGAAATTTCTCAGAGATTCCAAACTCATGACTATAGGGGAGGGAACTTCAGAAATTCAAAAGTTGGTTATTTCCAGAGAAATATTGAAATAATTTTGTAGAATTCAATTTCTCTCGTATCTTTGCGACCCTAAGTTTATAACAAAGAAATTAAAGCATATGTTGATCATTCCAATTAAAGAAGGCGAGAACATCGAACGCGCATTGAAGAAGTACAAAAAGAAGTACGAGAAAACCAATGTAATGAAACAATTGCGTGCCCGAAGAGAATTCGTGAAGCCATCTATTACAAACCGTCAGGAAGTGATTCGTGCTGCTTACAAACAAAGAATGCAAAGTCAGCAATTGTAACCATTTGCTACAAAATACGTATGGAAAGGAGCTTCGGCTCCTTTTTTTATGCTCCAAGAATTCGACAATTACTTACGCCAAGAGAAACGCTACTCAGCCCATACCTGTTTAGC
>RDZL01000151.1 GCA_004295165.1 Flavobacteriia bacterium | reverse complement strand
AGCCAATTCAAATTTGTATTTACTAAAAAGGGCGCTACCCAAATTGGTGGTTTTGCTTCCATCGGCAATATGTTTCCGCCGCTATGGGATTGGCACACCTTCTGGTTAACAACAGCATTGTTGTCAATCATTCTTGCCTTCATGAATATCTTACCGATTCCAGCGCTAGATGGAGGCCACGTTGTCTTTTTGCTTTATGAAATGATTACAGGCAAGGAAGCACCTCAAAAAGTTTTGGAGGTGGCGCAGTATATCGGTATTTTCTTATTGCTTTCATTGATGATCTACGCCAATGGCGCCGACTTAGTCCGTTGGTTAATCAAATAATTAGCTATGCAACGTTTTCAAAATTATGTTCTCGGACAATGGCTAGACGGCCAAGGAGAAGAAACCCCTTTGTTCAATGCACTAACCGGTGCACAGATCGGTGCAGTTTCTAGTGCGGGCCTTGACTTTGCCGAGGTACTGACTTACGCCAGACAAAAAGGCTACGCGCTGCGCAAAATGACTTTTCAAGAGCGCGGACGCATGCTCAAGGCCTTGGCTTTGTTTTTAATGGAGCGCAAAGCAAAGTATTATGAGATTTCAGCGCTTACCGGCGCTACAAAAGTTGATTCCTGGATAGACATCGAAGGTGGTATTGGCAATTTATTTGCAAACGCTAGTTTGCGCCGTCAATTTCCGGACCTTCCTTATTATGTAGATGGTGTTGCAGCACCACTCTCCAAAAACGGTACTTTCATTGGTCATCACATCATGGTCCCAAAAGAGGGGGTGGCTGTACACATCAATGCTTTTAATTTCCCAATTTGGGGGATGCTCGAAAAAATCGCGGTCAATCTCATGGCGGGTGTACCAGCAGTGGTGAAGCCATCGGAATACACTTGTTTCTTGACAGAAGTCATGGTTCGTGATATCATCGAATCTAAAATATTGCCAGAAGGTGCGCTACAACTTGTTTGTGGTCTCGGACGCGGCATTTTAGATAGTGTAGACGCAAGAGATGTCGTTACTTTTACGGGCAGTGCTGCAACTGGAAAGTTGCTCAAAGGTTTGCCTCGTATTGCTGAACAAAGTGTCAGCTTTAATTTGGAGGCAGATTCCCTCAATGCTACTGTACTTGGGCAAGCTGCAGTTCCCGGAACTGAAGAATTTGATTTATTCGTAAAGGAATGTGTCAAAGAAATGACGATCAAAGCAGGTCAAAAATGTACGGCTGTTCGCCGTATTATTGTTCCTGAAAACTTGTTAGATGAGGTTCAGGGCGCTATTGCTGCACGCTTGGCCACAACCAAAATTGGAGATCCCGCAACAGAGGGTGTCAGAATGGGTGCACTGGCTACCACATTACACGTAGAAAGAGTACGTGCCAATGTGGACCTGCTCGCACAAACCCAACAAATGGTATTTGGGAATTTAGATGATTTTGAAGTTGTTGGCGCCAATAAAGAAGCGGGCGCGTTTTTCCCGCCTGTATTGTTTCGCAATGAAAATCCATTCACTGCAACGGCTGTCCACGACATCGAAGCATTTGGTCCTGTTGCCACCATCATGCCTTACAATGACATGGAAGGAGCCATTGAACTAGCTAAAATGGGCAAGGGATCATTGGTTTCTTCGATTGTGACACCAAGCAATGCTGAAGCGGTAGCTTACGTAGTGGGTGCAGCAAGTATGCACGGCCGTATCCTCGTTCTCAATAAAGATTGCGCCAAAGAAAGCACAGGCCATGGTTCGCCAATGCCTTTACTGACCCACGGCGGCCCAGGAAGAGCTGGTGGCGGTGAAGAAATGGGTGGAAAACGCGGCGTACTACATTATTTACAGCGCACCGCTATCCAAGGTCACCCAAGCACGATTACAGCCATTACACAGCAGTTTCAGGTCGGTGCAGCTATGCCAGAAGCGCAACCACATGTGTTTAGAAAGCATTTTGAAGAATTAGTCGTAGGTGAGACCGTATTTACCCATAAGCATACTGTCACCGATGCCGACATCGTCAATTTTGCAAATGTTTCCGGTGACAACTTCTATGCCCACATGGACGCCACTTCACTTGAAGGAACCATTTTTGAGCGCCGCGTTGCCCATGGTTATTTTATCTTGTCTAAGGCTGCCGGATTGTTTGTCGACCCCAAGAAAGGTCCAGTTTTATTGAACTACGGAATTGAAGAGGCACGATTTACAAAGCCTGTTTATCCGGGCGCAACAATTGGTGTGCGATTTACAGTAAAAGAAAAGATAGACCAAGAGAAGCGCTCTGAAGAAGATATCGCAAAAGGTATCGTGAAGTTTTTGGTAGATGTCTATGACGAAACCGGAGAAACAGTTGCTTTAGCGACGATCCTTACGATGGTCAAGAAGCTTACTGACGCTTAAGTTTTATTTATTATCCTCTTCTTCAGCGAACTCGATTTCGAGTTTATCGATGTCGTAGTCTGTTTCTTCGTTGTAGATATCAAAGAAAGGCTCTTGAAAAGAGCGCATGCTGAATTTGCGTTCGAGCGTTAAAAGCAGTGCTGGCAGAATGATCAAATTGGTGGCCATACCTACCATAATGGTAATCGATACCAATAGCCCCAGCGCTTTAGTTCCTCCGAATTGTGAGAATACAAACATCAAGAAGCCGAAGAATAAAATCACAGACGTATAGAAGATGCCTAAGCCCGTTTCACGCAATGAGTGCAGGATTGCAAAGCGGACATCCCAACCATGCTGTTTGAGCTCATTTCTATACTTCCCAAGGAAGAGAATCGCGTTGTCTACGGTAATCCCTAGCGCAATACCAAATACGAGAATGGTAGAGGGCTTGAGCGGAATCTGAAAATAACCCATGATGCCTGCTGTAAAGAGCAAAGGAATGATATTTGGAATCATGGACACCATAATAATGCGCATCGAGCGGAACAAGAACGCCATCATGATAGCAATGGAGATAATGGCAAAAATGAGACTTTGCAATAAGTTCACAAAAAGGTATTTGGTGCCTTCTGTCTGAACAACTTTGATCCCGGTAAATATCAAATCGTATTGTTCTGCGGCGATTGCTTTTTTGAGTTTTTTATTGAATTGAGGCGTGCCTGCATAAGACTTGATTTTCTCTGGATCCATGTCAAACGCCATTTGTTTTTGGTCGTTTCCATTTGAAACAAGTGCCGTGAGGCTATTGAAGACGTCAGTATGTTCGTAGATGATGCTGTCCAGGGCCGCGGTGTTGCCTTTTGCAATCTTGGTGTAAAGACGCTCTAGGGTTACTTGGTCTGGATTGAGAATGGCGTTGGTTTTAATTTTGAGTGCATCGAGCGCCGGCCCAACCTTGTCTACACTCAGGTCTTTCATTTGCATGCGAATGCGCAATGTGGTTTTGCTTGTGTCTACCAAGTTTTTAAGTGAAATAGAACCACCGTTGAGGCTACTCATGTCGAGTTTGTCGATGTATTTTTTGAGACGAAGTTTGTCGCGGCTCGAGATGAGCGTGTATTTGTTTGGATCACCGCCGTGGTAAGCCATGTTGATCGACTTGATGAGGTCTACGTAAGAGATGCTTTTTGAGAAGAGCGTGTCTTTGGCAAATACGCTTTGTATTTCTTCCACTTTGCGCATGGTCTCGGTATTGAAAAGCCTGCCCTTTTCTTTATAGTTGACGGTAATTTCAAAAGGAATAGAGCCACCAAAATTGCGTTCAACAAATTTGAGGTCAAGCAAAATAGGATCGTCGGAAGGTAAATCACTGGTGATGTTTCCGGTTGAAATAATTTTGGTCATGCCATAGATACTGAAAATAACGAGCAGCACAGAGCTGACGTAAATCCAGGGGCGGTATTTAGTGACAAGCTTAACGATGAATTCAATAAAACCTTGCGAATAAACACGACTGAGGTGTTTGAGGTGACGTGGTTTTGGAGGTTTAGCAAAGGATGCAAAAATGGGGATTATGGCCAGTGAAAGCACAAAAACCACCATGATATTCCAGCTCGAAACGATTCCAAATTGAGCTAGTTTATCAGAGCTCGTAAAGGTGACAAAACCGACAGCGGTAGTGAGGTTTGTTAAAAAAGTAACCGAACCAATGCGTTTGATCATGACAAACAGGGAGCGCATTTTGTTGTCGAGCCGCACATATTCTTGATGGTACCGCGTGATCAAGAACACGCAGTTGGGCACGCCAATCACAATGAGGAGCGGCGGAACGAGCGCCATGATAATGGAGAGCTGGTAGCCCATAAAGGCTATACTACCCAAGGCCCAGATTACTGAAATGGCTACGACAATATTGCAAAGGAGCACAACGTATAGCGATCTAAAGAAGATGAACAGCAAGAGGGACGAAGCAAAAATAGAGAGCCCCAAGAAGATATACATTTCGGCAACAATGCGTCGGCCAACTACTACACGGATGTGCGGTAAACCTGCAAAGTAGACCTTGCCAAATTGTTTTTCGTATTGGTCTGCGAGGGCTTCGATTTTGAGTACAACTCCGGCTTTTTTCGGGTTGGATAGCACTTTCTCATCGATGCCAATCATCAATAGTGACACATTACTGGTGTCGTTGTAAAGCAAGCCTCTATAAATTGGGTTTTTGCGGATTTCTTTACGGACGTCGGCTATGGATTTATCTCTAAAGGTGGTATCAGAAAAAATGCGGTGAATTTCAAATTCATTTTTCTTGATGTTGTTGGTAATACCAAAAAGTGTGGCTTCGGAAACAACGTTGTCTACGCCTTTTATTTTAAGAATTTTGTACCCTAGCTCACGCCATTTTTTGAAGTTTTCTTCGGTGTAAAGAGAGTCGGTCTGAACCGCAATAACTAATGTAGAGCCATCTTCTCCAAATTGCAATTTGAACTTTTCGTAGTCCATTTGGATCGGGTCGTCTTTTGGAAGGGTGTTGCCAAAGCGGTTGTCTACCTTGAGAGAGGTTACTGCGTAATAACCAAAAAACACGGTGATGATACCGATAATGGCCAGTACGAACAAGCGATTCCTTAATATAAAACTGGCTACTTTACTCCACATGCGACTAAATGTACAAAAAATTGAGGCGTGAAGTTAAGAATTATTGTCTAAATGACCCTAATTCACTTCATTCTAGCCCCGAACAGGAAATAATTAAATAGCTTTGGGTCGCTAATCAAAAAGCAACAAGCGTGTCAGAAACACTAATGTATGGTTTTTTAACAGGGATGGTGATGAGTGTTATGCTCGGAACGGTCTTCTTTGCTTTGGTGCAAAATAGCATTGACTACGGCTTTCGCACGGGTGTTTTCATTGCTTTGGGCGTGATTGCCTCTGACCTGATACTGATCACCTTGAGTTGGTTCAATGCAGAGCTGATTCCACCTGGAGGCACAACCGATTTGATCGTACGTATTTGTGGTGCGCTGTTTTTACTGTTTTATGGCTTGTCGAATTTGCTCAAAAAAGACAAAGCAGCTTATCCTCAAACAGAAAAGAAACAACTTTTGAAGTTCAGCTCAATGGGCTTTTTACTCAACATCCTGAATCCCGGGAATTATATCGGTTGGTTGGCTGTCACGACCCAGCTTAAAACCGTGGCTAAATATGAAGTGCCCCAAGCAACCATTTATTTTACAGGCGCGTTGAGTGCTATTTTTTTGATGGAGTGCCTGATTTCTTGGAGCGCCTCCTTTTTGAAACCTTACATCACCGATCGGTTTTTACAACTCGTGAATAGGCTGATTGGCGTCTTGTTCATTGCCTTTGCCATCGCGCTCTTCTTTTACTAAAAAGCGCTCCAAATTACCCTTCAATAAAAACGCCTCGGCAAAATAGCTCAATTCTTCAAATTCGTGTTGGGCAGGCAAATCAGTGGCCAAAATGTTTGAATTTTCTCTCAGATGCGCATAATCCAGTAATCTCAATGATTCTACTTTTCCATTTTTGAGCTGCGCATAATTGTAAAAAAGCTTGGCGCGGATAGCTGAAATCACTACCTCCCCATTGATTTTTGCAATGTCGAATTTCAGCAACAAAGGCAGTTTGCACCATTTATGGATATCATAAGCTACAAAGTCGCCCTGCGAATAAATTATCGTACTTTGTTTTTGCCGCCCGCTGAACGGATCCTTGATCTCCAGAAATTCAATTGGTTGTGCATTGTGCGGATGACCACCAAGTACCAAATCTATGCCTGTTTGCCTGCAAATTTGCTGCATGTTGTCTACGATAGTCTGCGACGGATACGGCTGATACGCACAGCCCATGTGTAAAAACGCCACCAGGAATTCAGCACCTTTTTGCCGAGCTAATTGGGCTTGGTGCATGATCAAAGATAAGTCTGGGTTTGCTTCGTTTAAATTTAGGTGGTTGGCCAGGTATGCTTTCCCTTCCGGACAAACTAAGGCGTTCAATGAAAACGTATAGGATAAAAAGGCGATTTTGATTCCGTTCTTTTCGATAATTGGAAAGGCATCGCGCTCGTTTTCCGACCGAGCAGTACCTACATGTTGAATCTCTTTTTGATCCAAAAATTCAATTGTTTGTACCACGCCATCTTCACCCTGATCCAAAGAATGGTTGTTGGCTGTCGCCAAGACATCAAAACCTTTGTATTTGCCAAGACCCGAGTATACCTCAAACATATCTTGATTGGCATTGAAGTACATATTGCTCAGCATGACCTCTGGCACAAGTGACGCCGGTTTTTTTGGGTTCAACGGCGTTTCCAAATTACCAACAACTAGGTCGGCATCGAAAAAAAAGTCCCCGCTTTCTTCCCAAAGATTTTTGCATTGCTCAGAAGTAATACAGAAGTAGGGCATGAGGTCGCCGCCAGCACTGAGTGTAATTTTTTGGCTGCTATTCGAAGTGTCTTTATTTTCAAACTTTGCGCCTTGACTTTGAAAGTGCTGTTCGAGCCCTGCACCTTCATCTCCTTTGAGGATGGCCTGGAAATAATATTTGTAGCCAAAATAAAGTTGCTGCCGAAAGTTCATCTTCCTTGGGTCCTCGTGGTGCCCTTTCATCGGATGCAACCAATCCTTTCCGCCTAATGTTTTGCGAATCTTGAATAACAAGCGCACCAACCCCACCAAAAATTTACCTTTCAGGGTAAGGGGCCGAACGGGGTTGAATTGAGAAGTGGGGAATTGTCTGAGGGGCATCAAATTCAATTATAAGGTAAAGTTCAACATTTTGCAACAAACCATTGTTATTGTATAAATTACTATAAGTATAGTCTCATGCTTCAGCTCTCTTTAACCACTCCAGCCTTATTGTTTTCTTCTATTTCATTGATTATGTTAGCCTACACCAATCGATTTTTGGCCTACGCTAGCTTAATTAGAACGCTCCATAACGAATATAAGCAACACAACGACCGCATGTTAAAAGAACAAATTGTTAACCTGAGAAAGCGCCTCTACCTCACCCGTTCGATGCAAATATTTGGGATTTTGAGTCTTTTGCTTTGTGTATTGTCGATGTTTTTATTGTATGTTAAACTAGATTTTCTTGCTGTATGGCTTTTCGGAATTGCATTGTTGTCCTTGCTCATATCATTGGGGCTCTTGATCTGGGAAATCCAGATTTCGGTCAAAGCACTAGAACATCATTTGAAAGATTTGGAAAATGAATGAACCCTTCAAATGGGTTTTGTCGGGATGACAGGACTTGAACCTGCGACTTCTCGCCCCCCAGACGAGTACTCTACCAACTGAGCTACATCCCGAAAAAATGTAAATCTTATAAAAACAAAAAACCCTCAATCCGTTAAGAATCAAGGGTTAATTTCACAATAATGTACTCGAGGCGGGACTTGAACCCGCACGGGCAAATGCCCACAGGATTTTAAGTCCGGCGTGTCTACCGATTCCACCACTCGAGCTCAAAAGAGCGAGAAACGGGATTCGAACCCGCGACCCCGACCTTGGCAAGGTCGTGCTCTACCAACTGAGCTATTCTCGCTTGAAATTCCCATCATTACTCGGCCTTTGCTTTGCTAGGGGCGACAAAGTTAATTATTTTTTTAATTTTTCAAAACACTAAACGCATTTTCCTTGCGATTTTTTAAAGAAATATAGATCCAAGTTAGTGGCAAGAGCAATGCGTAGTTGTAGTAGAGGTCTTCAAAAGGAATGCTGATCATGCGCAAGCCAATGATGTGAGCTTCACTGTACCAGACAATTGGCTCAGGGGTTGTGGCGCCAGTCAGGATGCCATTCACAATAAAAAATGGAATCAGGCAGAGCAAATAAGCCCACATGAAGTCTTGATACCAATGTCGATTTCTAAGCAGCAACGTGAGAACGGCACTTAAAAAAGTGGCTAAAGTTGTGTAATAGTTTTCGCTATGGAGGATAAGCCATAGTATGGAGCTCCCGAGGAAAACAAAAGCAAAAATGGGAGCGATGCGCTTGGTATTTTTATTTCTATCTGGAAAATAGGCCTCAATGACCTTCAAGATGAAAATAAAGTTGTAGGGAATGACTACAAAAAACAAGACTTCTTCAAGCGGCAAATGGCCAAGATAAATCTTTAATAGGTAGTCGGGATTGAAACCCCAGACGCCCCATTGGGTAAAAAGTTCATCCCAGATCAGAAATGGAACTGCAACCGTCAGCTCGGCTACAAAAACAAAGCGCCATTCCTTATAGAAAGCAACCTTTTGATCAAAACTGAGCGCAAAAGGACCTGCAAAAGACAGTAAAATGACCCAGCCGTAAAGACTCATGCGTTTTGTTGTTTTTTGAATTGCTTGCGGCTATCGATGTAAAAGCGAAAAGGAACTAAGAGGATACCGAAGCACTCCCCGTGTTCTTTACCTAGATGTTTGTGATGCATTTTGTGGGCTCTGCGGATGGCATAAAAGTAAGGGTGCTCGATGTCGCGGAGCCATTTGAAGCGTCGGTGGATATAGACGTCGTGGATCAGAAAATAGGCCAAACCATAAGCGGCAATACCAAAACCAATCCAGACTGGGAAGTACGTTTGATTCATGAGGCCGAGCATAATACAGAGCCAGGAAGGGATGGCGTAAATGAGAAAGAACACGTCGTTTTTTTCAAAAAAACCGGGTTCGACCTGGTGATGATCCTTGTGGAAATACCACATGATACCGTGCATGACGTATTTGTGCGTTGCCCACGCCATAAATTCCATCCCGAAGAAAGTTGCGAGTGTAACAACCGGACCCCACCACATCATAAGCGAAAATTTAAAAAAGTAAAAAAGATGGTCATGTATATAAACAGCGCCACCGCCACATTGTTTGTCTCGTTGAGGCGCCATTTGCGATAAACAAATTGGAGCAGCACAGCAATCAAGAACCAACAGACATAGTTAAAGTTCGGAATGACGCCGCCTTTCCAATACCAAAACCCGAGTTTGACAGCTACGGGCTCCATCAAAAAATCAAGAAAAACCATGAGGATTGCGGCCAAAATTAATTCTAGCCAAAACGCAAGTTTCAAAGAAGAGAGCAGCGCAGCACTGACCACACTGAGCATGGCCCAATTAACGCCAATGATGAGGGGTACTCCAGCTAATTTTGGCCCTAAAACACTACCGTAATGATAGTCGCCAAAAAGAAAACCAGTGTGTACGCCAATCCATTCGACAGTCATTCCTGTGGTAAACGCCAAACCTAAAAAGAGCCAAAAATGGGAACCATATTTTTTTCTGCCCAAAAGCAGCACACCAAAAGAAAGTAGCAAGTGAAAAAAGGAGAGCCCTACAAAAAAGGACTTGAAGGGGCCAATAGACATGCCTACAAGACCAACGAGATAGAAAATCCCAATGAAAATGATCAGCTTTCGACTCAAGTTGTTGTGTTTTTTTCAATAAATGCCTGCCCGGCGATCATGTTGCTGATGATGTCTTGCAGCGGAGTGTATTTAAAAGACAATTCTTTTTCGATTTTGTTGCGGTCATAGCGCAATACTTCGTTTGACGAACGGGCGGTTTCAATGGTGAGGTCATTTCTTTTGCCACTTAAATGACACCATAGTTCATGGAAGGCTGCAAAAAACAAAGTAAGCGTTTTGGGCGCTTTGATATTTGGAGGGGTTTTCCCTAGACTACGGGCAAAAACACTAAATAATTCTCGAAAGGTCTGCTGTGGTCCAACGACTAAAAACCGTTCGCGCACGACACCTTTAGCCACTAATTCGGCCATGGTCCAGGCTACATCTCGGGCGTCTACAACAGCGTTTGCGCCACTAGTATAAAATTTCAAGCCTTTTTTGGCGGTGTCGAGCATTTGTAACGAAGGGCTACCGGGTGCGGCTGGCCCAAGAATGACACACGGATTCACGATCACTGCCGTAAGGCCTTCTTCAATGCCTCGCCACACTTCTTTTTCGGCCATTAATTTTGAAATTCCATAACCGCTGTGCTGCGCACCTTCTTGCCATTTGCTTTTTTCACTGACTAGCGCTTCTTTGCCGCCAATTGCCGCCGTAGAACTCACATGACAAAAGTGTTGAACGCCGTATTGGGTTGCTAAATCGACCAAATTGGCTGTAACGTAACGGTTTTGCTGAATACAGGCTTCAAAATCAGCTTTAAAAAATGACACCAACGCCGCACAATGATAAATAGTTGTGCTGCCTTTCACAAGGTTTTTTAAGTCGTCGATATCGCGTAAATCTGCGCGAACCCATTCAATTTGTTGCCATTTTTTACTGGCATTTTCTTTCAAATAAAAATGAAAAAGTAGTTCTACAGCCGCTTTTTTAGTATCGCTACGGTATGCCGCACGGATGGGTTCATCGCGCTTTGCAAGTTCGATTAAGACGTGACTTCCGAGAAGTCCGGTGGCACCAGTTACTAAATTCACGAGCTAAAGCTAGGGATTACTTTTGATAGAAAGCTGCAAGTGCCGCTTTGATTTGTACTGCTGCGTGGTCGAGTTGTGCATCGGTATGTGCCGAAGACACAAACCCGACTTCATATCCGCTCGGTCCAAAATATACCCCCACATTCAATAGATAATGGTGCATGAAATTAAATGCGGACATGTCGCTGGCAATTTGATTTGCAGCTGTAATGCGTTTTTTGCCATTGAAGGAGAACCAGAAAATAGAACCCACACAAACGAGTTCCATAGGGTAGCCTTGTGCTAAGGCAAAAGTATTGATGTTGTCTACGAATGTTTGGGTGCGTTTTGCTTGCTGCGTATAAAAGCCCTCCGCTGCACACAACTCGAGTTGGGCAAGGCCAGCTGCCATTGCAACGGGATTTCCAGAAAGCGTTCCAGCTTGATATACAGGTCCTTCTGGCGATACATACGACATAATTTCTTTACGAGCTCCGTAGGCACCCACGGGCAAGCCGCCACCGATAATTTTACCATAGGTGACCATATCGGGTGTAATGCCGTAAAGTTCTGCTGCGCCGCCAAAGGCTACCCTGAAACCGGAAATCACTTCATCAAAAATGAGCAATACGCCATATTTAGTACAGAGTGAGCGCAAAAGGTTTAAAAACGTGAGGTCTTGGAGCAACAAGCCGTTGTTGGCCGGTATAGGCTCAATAATGACTGCAGCGAGGTCGTGGTGCTGCGCCTCAAAGCAGGCGGTAAGCGCAGCGGCGTCGTTGAGCGGCAAAACGAGCGTTTCGTTGGCAAATGCTTCAGGCACACCGGCGCTCGATGAGGTGCCAAAGGTGACTAATCCGCTTCCGGCCTGCACCAACAGGGCATCTACGTGACCATGGTAGCAGCCTTCAAATTTCAAGATTTTATTTTTGCCAGTAGCCCCACGCGCCAAACGCAACGCGCTCATGACGGCCTCCGTTCCGGAGCTGGTGAAACGAATTTTATCGATAAACGGCAGGCGCTCGAGCATAAATGCGGCTAGTTCGTTTTCTTTGCGGGTTGGCGCTCCGAAACTTGCCCCATTTTGAAGTGTAGCGACAATTTTTTCAAATACATAAGGATGGTTATGACCGTGAATGAGCGGCCCCCAACTGCAGCAAAAATCGGTGAATTGGTTGCCGTCTTCGTCCCAAATTTGGGCGCCATCGCCTTTAGCGATAAAAAGCGGCGTACCACCTACAGACTTAAAAGCGCGCACCGGAGAATTGACGCCACCAGGAAAATATCCTTTGGCTGCTTCGAATAATTCTGCCGAACGGCTGCGGTCGATAGGAGAGGGAGTCTTCATTCTTATGTATATTTGTGGCCATAAAGTTACGAATAAAGCCGCGCATATGAAATTTGAAAGCACCCTAAAATTCGCCCAAGAATTAGATCAAAAAGACCCGTTAGCAACTTTCAGAACGCGCTTTCATTTTCCGACTTTTCACCATCCAAACCCAGTTTATTTTACTGGTAATTCACTGGGCTTACAACCCGTCACAGCTGCAGATTATGTACAGGAAGAATTAGAGGCCTGGTCAAAGTTTGGAGTTGAGGGGCATTTTTTAGCTAAAAGACCGTGGTTTTCTTACCATGAAAACTTGACACAAATGGCCGCTAAAATTGTAGGTGCGCTGCCAATAGAAGTTGTTGTTACCCACTCGCTCACCACTAACTTGCACCTTTTAATGGTGTCATTTTACCGACCCGTTGGAAAGCGCGTCAAAATTCTTTGTGAAGAAAAAGCTTTTCCGAGCGATCAATATGCATTGGCCTCACAAGTTGCATTTCATGGGCTACCCGCTGAAACGCTCGTAGAAGTGGGTCCAAGACCTGGTGAGCACCTTATTAGGGAAGAAGACATCCTTCAGCGCATCGCCGAACTCGGAGACGAGCTTGCGTTGGTCATGATCGGAGGTGTCAATTATTATACGGGTCAGTATTTTGATCTACAAAAAATTACAGCGGCTGGCCATGCAGTTGGTGCAGTGGTCGGTTTTGATCTTGCTCATGCTGCCGGAAACGTCAATTTAGCCCTGCATGATTGGAATGTCGATTTTGCGGCATGGTGTGGTTATAAATACTTGAATTCATCTCCAGGAGGTGTTTCGGGTCTCTTTGTGCATGAAAAACATGCCCACAATAAATCTTTACCGCGATTTGCAGGATGGTGGGGCCACAACAAAGCGGTGCGTTTTCAGATGGAACCTGGTTTTGACCCTATTGAGGGCGCTGAAGGTTGGCAATTGAGTAACGCGCCTGTATTGGGCATGGCTGCGCATTTAGCTTCGCTCGAAATTTTTGAAGAAGCTGGCATGGAACGCATTGGTCAGAAGCGCGATCAACTCACGGCTTTTCTTGCTTACCTTATTGAAGATGTTTCCGAAAGAAACAAAGACCGCTGCTCTTTTGAAATCATTACCCCAAAAGACCCAAGTGCTCGTGGGGCGCAGCTGTCTATTTTAGCCAAAGGGCAAGGCCGCCAGCTTTTCGACCGCCTAACAGACCTCGGGGTAATTGCAGATTGGAGAGAGCCGAACGTGATCCGCATTGCGCCGGCACCACTTTATAATTCTTACGAAGATTGTTTGCGTTTTGCGCAATTTTTAGAGCAGGCTATTTTATAAAGTGCGAAACATACGTTTCGAGGTCTTTTGCGAAAAATACTTGTTCTAAAGACCTGACTTCTTGCTCAACCTGCTGTGCGTTTGCATTTTTTGGCAAGAGCACCGCGTGCTGAAAAAGGAGCTTTCCTTTGTCAAATTCTTCATTCACCAAATGAATACTAATGCCGCTGAAAGCTTCGTTTGCTGCACTAACCGCACGATGAACATTTTGCCCATACATGCCGGCGCCTCCGTAGTTAGGAAGCAGAGAAGGGTGAATATTGATGATTTTGTCCGGAAAAGCCGCAATGAACTCCATTGGTATTTTTTTCAGGAAACCAGCTAAAACAACCCAGTTGGCACCGAGTTCTTGGCAAAGTTGAAGGTAAGCTGAAAAATCTTTTCCGAGTAAATTATAGAAAGGAATGCATTGAACATTGCAAAATGATTCCATTTCGGAATTGGGCTTACTAGAAAGCACCCCAACTACATTAACTCGTTCATTATCATTGAAATAGTTGATAATTTGACGCGCGTTGCTGCCTCCGCCGGAAATAAATAGAATTAATTGTTCTCGCATTTCGACGACAAAGTTAAGCATAGTCTAGGATTCCTTGGCTTTGAGATGCCAAGTGTTGATAAATTAAATCGGTATAAGTTTTGTTTATTGGTCGATAGTTTTTTTCTTTGCAAGCTGAAACCTTTAAATTTTAAAAAATGTCTGATATCAAAGCTAAAGTTATCGCGATCATCGTTGATAAACTGAATGTTGAAGAAAGTGAAGTAACTAACGAAGCGAGCTTCACAAATGACTTGGGTGCCGATTCACTTGACACAGTTGAGTTAATCATGGAATTCGAGAAACAATTCAACATTTCAATTCCAGACGATAAAGCAGAAGGTATCCAAACCGTTGGTGACGCTATTGCTTACATCGAAGCGAACGTTTAATAATTCCCACTATTCCTTTTAGTTTACGGGTATGCAATTAAAAAGAGTTGTTGTAACAGGTCTTGGTGCACTTACGCCAATAGGCAATACAGTACAAGAATACTGGGATGGCTTAATGGCAGGCAAAAGTGGTGCCGCTCCCATCAAACAATTTGATGCTGCTCTTTTCAAAACACAGTTCGCCTGTGAATTGAAAGACTTCAATGTGGAAGACCACATGGACAAAAAGGAAGGACGCAAGCTTGATCAATTTTCGCAGTATGCCATAGTTACCGCCACGGAAGCTATGGCAGACTCTGCTCTGCTTGAGTCCGACCCCAACCTAGACCGTATCGGTGTAATTTGGGGTTCAGGTGTTGGAGGTCTTAAAACTTTCCAAGAAGAAGCCAGGGAATATTTTGGTGGTGACGGCACGCCCCGTTTCAACCCATTTTTTATTCCTAAAATGATTGCCGATATCGCTGCAGGTCATATTTCAATCAAATATGGTTTGCGTGGTCCTAACTACGTATGTGTATCAGCTTGTGCTTCTGCAACCAACGCAATTATTGACGCTTTCAACCTTATTCGTTTAGGCAAAGCCGATGCCATCGTTACTGGTGGTTCTGAAGCTGGTGTCAACGAAATGGGCATGGGAGGTTTCAACGCTTTAAAAGCGCTTTCCACCCGCAACGACTCTCCAGAGACTGCATCTCGTCCGTTCGACCTCGACCGCGATGGATTTGTCCTTGGCGAAGGTTCAGGCTGCCTTATCCTTGAAGAATACGAGCACGCCATCAAACGCGGCGCAAAAATTTATGCGGAGGTAATCGGCGGTGGCATGTCTGGCGACGCCTATCACATGACAGCACCACACCCAGAAGGTCTTGGCGCCCGCAACACCATGCTTGCAGCACTCGAAGACGCCGAAATCGATCCTTCACAAATTGACTACGTCAATGTGCACGGCACTTCTACACCACTTGGCGATATCGCTGAAGTAAAAGCTATTCAGCACGTTTTTGGCGAACACGCCTACAATCTGAACATCAGTTCCACCAAATCCATGACTGGCCACCTTTTAGGTGCAGCTGGAGCCATCGAGGCTGTGGCTTGTGTTCTTGCGGTTCAAAACGATATGGTTCCTCCAACCATCAATCACTTTACCGACGATCCGCAATTTGATCCGAAGATTAATCTCACCTTCAACAAGCCACAACAGCGTGAGATACGCGCTGCATTGAGTAATACCTTTGGCTTTGGGGGACACAATACTTCGGTAATCTTCCGGAAGTACGAAGGATAACCCTTCTCCAGTGATCCGTTCCCTTCAGAATCGGTTATTTCCTCCTGCCAATCCGTTGGCTAAAGCAGTTCTGTCGTTAACGGGCAAACGTCCAAAAAATCTCAGTTTATACGAGCTCGCCTTTACGCACTCTTCGGTGCGTAAAGAAGGAGAAACTGGTTTTCGCAAAAACAACGAACGGCTAGAATTTTTAGGTGATGCGGTGCTTGACTTGGCGATAGCCGAAATTTTGTTCAAGAAGTATCCTTATAAAGACGAAGGTTTCCTGACCGAGATGCGCTCACGTGTTGTGAATGCCAACAGCCTCGATACCATGGCGCGAAAGCTCGGATTGAACAAGTTGTTGGTTACTTTTTCTGGTCATTCGAGAAACCAATCCCCTTCCAAAAACATGAATGCCGACGCGCTTGAAGCTTTAATCGGTGCGTTTTATCTCGACCACGGTTATCCGGCTACTCTGCGTTTTATCAATCAACGCATCGTTAAGGCGATGGTCGATTTCGAAGAAGTGATGCAATGGCTTGACAATCAGACTCTTCAGACTTGGTCGCACCATCTTCTAATGAAACTG
>RDZL01000150.1 GCA_004295165.1 Flavobacteriia bacterium | reverse complement strand
GTGGTAACAAACGGTTTTCATCATTATTTTCTTCGACACCTAATTCAGGGAATACACGTGTCCAGTCTACTTCTTCATGGAGTGGTTCCATGGCAATAAACGCAAAGATCAAGGCTTCTGTAATCAAACCAACGATCAACATTTGGTCAGCACCTGGCCAGTGCATGATTTTAAATAGTGCACCAAGGATGACCACGGAGGCACCGTATCCGGTTACATACTTCGTAATTAATTTGTACTTGCGCGAAGCAAAAAATCCACCATTACCACTCATAATTTTTGTTTTTTAGAATTTAGAAATTAATTGATTTATAGTTTATAGTTTAGTTTAGGATAATATCTGTTTGAATCTCTTCACCGTTTTCTTGCTCGATGTCTTTACCTCCACGACCTAGGTGCGTCATGGTGTTACGGAAACCGATATAGCTTTTGGCGGTATCTTGATATTCGTAAGTACGTGTTGCGTTCATCAGGTAGTAGCCGATATCTTTCCAAGAACCTCCACGCAAAACTTTGCGTTTCTTAGCAGGCGCTTCGCCGTCTTTGGCATCGTACTCGAAATCTTGAGCCATATCGTGGCCAAACTCATAAGTAGACTCGTCGTAGGCAGTAGAACACCACTCTGCAACGTTACCAGCCATACAGTAGAGACCGAAACCGTTTGGATTGTAGCTATATACTTTTACAGTATAGAAACCGCCATCTTCAAAGTAACGACCGCGCATTGGTTTAAAGTTGGCCAAGAAACAACCGCTTGAGTTTCTGATGTAAGGGCCACCCCATGGATATTGCATGTTGTCGAGGTCACCTCTTGCACCGCGCTCCCACTCAGATTCTGTAGGCAAACGGAAGTCGTTGACAAATAGGTCGCCGTTAGACTGCAACCAAGAATGGAAGATTTGCGTGCGCCATACAGAAAAGGCTTTGGCTTGAGACCAAGTTACACCAACTACTGGATAGTTATCGTAAGCAGTGTTCCAGAAATAATTCTGGGTCATTGCTGACTTGTTGGCATAAGTAAAATCTCTAACCCAACAAAGTGTATCAGGGTAGATATTGATGCGCTCTTTGATAATGAAACGCGAGCGATCTGAATGCCCTCTAATTGCGTTGTGAGCACCTTTACTATTGGTGAAACCAAGGTCTAAATCTTGACCTGGATTTTGTAAGATGGTACCGCGCAAAGAGTTGGTATCGTTTAGTTTGCTGAATTCTGACCATTGTTCTGTATAACCTGTGGTGTCAACCCAAACTTTGTTGGTGTTTTGATCCATGGTCATTAATGTAGAACGGTGTAGGTCATTAGACTTGTAGTCTTTGCCAAGAGGTTCGCGACGTGAGCGCTGATAAAGCGTATTTTCAGCTTCTTTATCTAGGCTATCGTACGCAAATGTTTTGCGCGCATCGATTGACTTGGTGATGATTTTACCGCGGCGTGCTGCTTCTTTGTAGTCGATCCAGTAATAATCGAAATAAAGCAAGCGCGTATCGATTTCGCGGCGATTGTAGAAGCGTTCTGCCTCGCTAAGATACATATCAGAAAGCATGAATGCGACTTCTGGATCTTCGTAATCTACTGGCTCTAACCAGTTGAGAGTAAAGTACTTGCGATTTTCTACACGTCCACCTTGATTGTATTTTGTCTTGGTAGAAGCGCCTTTTGCACTTGTTTTGTCTGGTGCATTTTTCTTGGCAGCCCCACTGTACATTTGGAAAATACCGCGGAGGTCGTCATCGGACATGACCACATCAAATTTTTCTTCTGGGCCACCAGCAATACCGTATTTCTTTTGGTCGTATTGGAAACCGTTGACTAATTTTTTGCCTTTACCTTTAGATTTATCGTAGTTACCCAACATTGTCATGATGGTTTTGTCTACTTCTGCTCCGTTGGTAGAATCCATGAACAATTGGAATGGCGTATTGCCACCTTGTAGGTCTGAACCCATTGCCATTAGCGTTCTGTAAGGCTCCTTAAAGAAGTTGTCTGGGATATTTACCCAACGCTCCGCTTCTTCGTCGTAACTACGGCGATACAATTTTTCACGTGCGATGGAGTCGCGGACCCAATGCACAAATTGACGGTATTCGTTGTTAGAAATTTCGGTTGCGTCCATGTAGAAAGCAGGAACCGATACGGTACGTTTGCGCGCCGTATGAAAACCCATGATGTCTTCGTCGTCTTCACCGGCCTGATAAGCGCCAGAAGGCACGTAAACCATGCCAAGTGGGACTTTTCCAGGGCCGAGGACGTCTGGATACCAGGTGTCTCTACCACTCACACCTACTAAATTCCCTTCGATGTCGCTACAAGCGTACATGAAGCTAAGAACAAAGAGAAAACTTAAATACTTTTTCATTCGTTTGTTTTTGGTTCTGACCTACTCCCAAGTAACTTGCTACAGGTATAATTTCGGGTATAACGTAAGAACAATATAAATGGTTACACTTTTTCCTCTTATAACCAACGAGGGTGTCTTGCTTTCGTTTTTGGAGGCGGCGGCAAGAAGTAACAATATTTAACCATCATTTCGTGTGAGCCACGAGAAATGCTGGCTAATTTATTAATGTTGAGATCGTATGAATAACCGAAGTTGAAGTTAGGAATTGGAGAGTAACCAACCATTACTGCCACGGCATCTGATGTTCTGAAGGTGAGGCCTCCGTATGCAGGATTCCCGCCAAGCTCCATCATGTAACGTGCATTGAAGTCAACAGAAAATTTAATAAGATCTGTTCTGACTAACATTTGGGCGTCGATGTTGTTACCAGTACCGAAAGCGTCTTTGAAAATATAACCGCCCATGAGGTAATAATGACGGGCAGTTTGAAAAGAAAGCGCCAAGTTGGTTGGGTCTGCAGCTAAATCTGATTCGGAAAGGTGGGTTGTAGAAAAACCAGCGTAGTAGTTTTTAGCTTGGAAATACAAACCAAAGTTGGCATCAAAAGAAGTTGCCGCAAAACCAGTTGGCAAAGATGGATCGTTTGGAGTTGTTGGCGGAACCCAAACTGGATCCATACCGTAGTTCATGATACCGAGCCCTACACCTACACCAAGAACCCCTATTCTACCAATTTGAACTGGATAAGAATAGTTGAGTAAGACGGTGTTTTGACGAGAGAAACCAATGGCATCGTGGTAGAAATTAACACCAACTCCTCCAGGAAAAAATCGAGAAAGGTTGGATTCAACGTTGAGCACAGCAGAATTAGGCGCTCCGTTTACTTTGTCCCATTGGTTGCGGTAAATAGAAGTAGCACAAATTCCGTTGTACATGTCAATGCCTGTTTTACCAGGATTGATGCTCATTTTGTCAAACATGAAGTGTGTGACAAGCTTATCTTGTTGTGCGTAGGACGTAAACAACAAAACAGAAAAAGCAGCAGTTAGTAGTCTGTTATTCAATAGCATAAGCTTAGTTTAGCATGTGTAAAAGAGTCGTATTTTCATAGAATACGACAATTTCAAGGTGCTAAAGTAAAGAATTCTAATGGAAAATAAAAGGCTTTTTAATAAAAAGCTTAGCCTAATTTTTGATAGGTCTTCCACCATAAATCTGGAAGTTCATTTTTCATGGCGTTGTCGTAGTCTGACTTATTGCAAGGGACCATGTGATGGCGCTCATAGCGCGTTCCACTTTGAGGCGGGTACGGAACTTCCATCCACCAACGTGCAGACTTATTACTTTTAAAGAAAATTAACTCGCGCCCAACCTCATCCATGAAAACAGTAAATTTGGTATAATCTGCCTTGCTTCCGAATGGAAAATCACCCACTCGGGAGAAACAGCCCTGAATAAAATACCAAATGGCTTCTGCCAGCAAATGACCGCCAATTGGTGTAAGCGCTTGCTCACTAAAAAAGCCAATACTCGTGACCTTATCTGAAATACCCGCATATTTTGCGATTTGGCAAAGCTGTACGGCACTAAAACCATTTGGGGCTCCATGAGTAGCTCCTATTTCGCTGGCTTTTAACGCTCGAAGATCAATGCTAATGATGTCTGCGTTGCGCAAATGAGGTTCGGCCAAACGAAAGTCTTGATTGAACTCTCCCAAGCGGCAGATATCAAAAAATAACTTTTCAAAAAGTTCATGTTCTGCAGGTGCAGCATATGGCTGCTGTAAGCCAATAACGGCATGATTGAATAAGTAGCACGGACGCTGCAGGAGCATGTGACTTAGGTAGTTTGTCGAATGTAATGTTTGTTCTGCACTACCTATATCGAGACTGCGGTCAATGCTACAAGTATTGACAAGTTGTTCTAGCTTTTCATATCCCTGATACATGGCCATGGTGAGGTCTTGGCTACCTCCAATAACAATCGGGATAATGTTGTTCTTAACCAATTCGGACACCACATTAGATAGCGCAAAATAAGTGTCTTCTATGGTGGATCCGGGCTTGATTTCACCTAAATCATAAACTGGTTTATCCCAATTGGCTTCAGGGTGCAATTGATAAAATGCGGATCGAAAAGACGGAGTAGCAAGCTGATCTTGTTCGGATCCTCTGTATTCAGGGACGCTAATGAGGGCGCAACCTGGGCCCTTGAGTACTGGAAAGGAATCTTGAAATGCCTCGAGATGGTTGCCGAGTTGCGTTTCTTCGAAAGAATTATCTTTTGAAACCGGCTGAAAATAGATAGATAAATCGGTCATTATTGAAGGATTTTAGCGATGTCGGGCTTAAAGTAAAGTTCCGACTTCAGGACTTTTCCGTCTTCGCGGTAAATCGGCTTGCCGTTCGCATCGAGCTTGCTCATGTTAGAGCGTTGGATTTCTTCAAAAACCTCAGTGATTTTGTGCTGTAGACCATGACGTAAGATGGTGCCACACAAAATGTAAAGTTGATCGCCAAGTGCATCTGCGATTTCAATTAAATCTCCGCTTTGAGCTGCCTCTAGATATTCTTCGTTTTCTTCCTTCATGAGGTCATAGCGAAGCTGGACATCAGCGGCGGTCAATTGAGCTGTAGGCTCGGTATTATTTTGAATGCCAAAAGCATCGTGAAATTGAGCAACGGCTCCGATAATTTCTTTGAATTCCATTTGTTAATAATTCAGGAGTTTGGAAATAGCAGCAGCTACCTTTTGCGCATTGGGCAACATGGCCGCTTCTAGACTAGAATTGAGTGGGATAGCTGGCGCATCGACAGAACCAACAATTGAGATCGGGGCGTCTAGATGCTGAAAACAAGATTGCTGAAGTCTTCCGGCAATACCTAAAGTAAAAGAATTTTCTATGGATTCTTCTGTCACTAAGAGGATTTTGCCGTGGCGTGCACAGAGCGACTCCATGGCCTGCATGTCTAGCGGATTGATAGTGCGCAGATCTAAAATTTCTACCTGACCTTCATATTCTTTGGCCGCCTCTAAGCTCCAGTATACCCCTCTTCCGTAGGTGATGATACCCATTGATTCACTATTTTGAATAGCTTTTTGATTCGCTTCTTGAACAATTCTCGCTTTTCCGATAGGAACAACATAATCGGCACTTGGCTCGATGCTCATGGCGCCTTCGGTACCGGGAATTTTAGACCAATAAAGGCCTTTGTGTTCGAGAATAACCACCGGATTTGGATCGTAGAACGCCGCTTTAAGTAAGCCTTTCAAGTCGGCACCGGTAGAAGGATACACAACTTTGATGCCGCGGATATTTGCCAAGACAGATTCTACGCTAGAGGAATGATAAGGACCTCCTGATCCGTAAGCGCCTATTGGGACGCGGATCACGCAGCTAACTGGCCATTTGCCATTGGAAAGGTAATTAGAGCGAGAAACTTCTGTGAAGAGCTGATTGAGCCCTGGCCAAATGTAGTCGGCGAATTGTACTTCTACAATTGGTTTAAGCCCGACTGCTGACATCCCGACAGTTGAGCCAATGATGTAAGCTTCTTGAATAGGCGTATTGAAAACGCGGTCGTCGCCAAAGGTTTGAGCGAGGGTTGCGGCTTCTCTAAACACGCCTCCTAGCCTACCGCCTACATCCTGACCGTAAAGTAGTGCTTCGGGATGCGCTTCCATGATTTCGCGCATAGCAAAAAGCGCGGAGTCTACCATGACTGTTTTCTTTTTACCCACAGGTTCGCGCTCGCCTTTTTCAGCGGTAATTGGCGTTGGGGCAAAAATATGGTCTTGAATGGAGCTTGGATCTGGGTCTGGGGCATTGAGCGCGGCTTCATAAGCCTCATCTATTTCTTTTCTAATTTTTGCTTCCAGATTGATGAACTCAGCCAAACGGACGTCTTGCTGCTCCAATGAAGCCCGCAATTTTGGATAGGGATCTGCTTTGGCAGCTTCTTCGAGGTCGTCGCGGTACCATTCTTTGCGCACACCTGAGGTGTGGTGGCCAAGCAAAGGCACTTTCGCATGAATGAGAAACGGACGGCGCTCCGCACGAACGGTTGCAATAACTTCTTCGACAGTTTGATAACAAGACCAAAAATCGGTACCGTCTATGGTTCGAGCTTCTATGCCATGAAAACCTTTGATGTATTCCGAAATGTCTTGTGCTCGTGTTTCCTTTGCATTGGCTGAGATGTCCCAACCGTTGTCTTGCACCAAATAAATAATCGGATATTGTTTGAGCGCAGCCATTTGGAAGGCTTCTGAAACCTCTCCTTCAGTACAAGAGGCATCGCCGAGCGAACAAACCACTACCGGAGCATCTGCTGGGCCCCAAGTAGCTTGACCAGTTTTTTCTTTGTATTGGATGCCCATGGCAATTCCGGTTGTGGGAATGGCTTGCATGCCCGTTGCCGAAGATTGATGCGGAATCTTAGGTTGATCTGGCCGATTCAATGAAGGATGCGAATAATACGTGCGGCCACCGGAAAAAGGATCGTCTTTTTTGGCAAATACCTGCAGCATGAGTTCTTCTGGTTTCATGCCGATTCCGAGTAGAATGCTGTCGTCGCGGTAATACGGCGACACCCAGTCTTGGGCTTGCAATTGCATCCCCATTGCCAACTGAATGGCTTCATGACCACGGGAGGTGGCGTGTACGTATTTGGCAGTTACTTCTTTGTTTGCCTCGTATTTTTCAGCCATGGTTTTGGCAGTGCACATGAGTTCAAATGCACGCCAACTCAAGTCTTTTTGCTTTGCTTTTGACATTTTGTTGATTCAATTCGACAAATATAAGCATTGCGCTTACAACTCATCCTTGTTTTGATTCTTGTAGACTTTGGTATTTTTGTCAAAAAAAATTGAGATGCTCGGACTGAAAATGGCCACAGACCCAAGATGGGTTCGAATTGTTGAAAAAAACATCAAAGAAATTTTAATTGACCACGCCTATTGTGAGCAAAAAGCGGCGAGCAACGCCATCTCCCTCATTGTGACCTATCCGCAGTATACGGATTTGGTCGAGGCGATGTGCGCCATTTGCAAGGAGGAAATGTAACACTTTGAGCTGGTGCATCAAAAACTCAAGGAGCGTGGACTAGAGCTCGGATTTGAACGCAAAGATCCGTATGTCAATGATTTATCTCTCTACCTTAAGCACGGCAAAAGAAATAGCACACCAGCAGGCGTTTTTGTCAATAAAATGCTCTTTGCGGCTATGATTGAGGCACGCAGTTGCGAGCGCTTTAAAATTTTGTCTGAAGAAATTGCCGATGCCGACCTGCGCCAATTTTACAGATCTCTGATGGAAAGCGAGGCACGGCATTACACCACATTTTTGGGATTTGCGCGCAAATACGGGCAAGGAATCGATGTAGACGCAGCGTGGAAAGACTTGCTCGAATTTGAAGCACAACTCATGGAGAGTTATGGGCAAAAAGAAACGATGCACGGTTAGGTGCATCGTTTGCAAATTTGGCGGTGTCAGTGGGTAATTTAAAACGAGAGTAAAATTCCTGCATTTACACCGCGCACCTTCGGAGCAGATCCTTCGTTAAAGATGTCCGATAGGCCGTAGGTCATGTACAAACTCCAATCTCCGTATCCAACAGTTGCCATGAGGCTCGCTTGGAAAGGATTGAACTGGAAGTCGTCTTTGGTTTTGTCTTTGTTTTTCTTGCCGTCGGCCTCCCATTTTTGCATTTGGCGTGCATCTATACGGATACCGCCCACTACGCCTGCAGAAATATTCCAGGCCTGATTTGCGTTTTTGCTGGTTGAAATTTGCAACAAAAGGGGCGCCTGCAAATAAGTGGAACTCAATACATTTTTAGCGTAGTTGACACCTGTTGCATTGGCAATTAATGTATCGTTGACAACGCTGAAATCGTAGTCACCTTTGATGGAATAACGATTCCAATTGAAACCTAAACCAGTGACCACGCCGAGGTAATCATTGATGATTGGGAAACGCTTTTCGGCAAAATTCAATTGTAAGCCAATACTCTTTGCAGGGTCAAGGGCGAGAAAACCAAGTTCTGATGTAGTTGCCAATTGCTTATTGGTGTTCATAAATCCGTTGGCATTGACGCCGAACCCAGCCCAAATAGCGTTGCCATCACCAGAAGTTTCGCAGTTGTCACAATCGTTGTCTGAATCCCAGTTTTCGATGGCTAAATCTTCTTCGTTTTCGATGATTACTCTTTCATCTATGATGATCTTGCGCTGACCTTTAGGAAGCTCACCTTCGAGCGCTTTGAGTTGATCGAGGTCTTTGAGGTCTTTGCCTTCTAAAATGACAATTTTCATGTTGCCAATTTTAATTTGAGTGGTGTCTGAACCATTTTGGGCAGAACGCAGGATTGTTGTATCCATGAAGACGTCTACTCTTGTGATCGAAGAGTCATTGATATACACCTTTTTCATCTCTTCGGTAAGCATGGAATCCATTTGATCAATGCGGCTATTGATCATGATGATGGTGGTGTCGTTTCCTTCAATTCGAACGATTTTCTTGGTTTCATTTTGTTGGGCAAAAAGTGCAAGGCCCGAAAATAAAAAAGCGGAAAGTAATTTAATTTTCATTTGTTTTGATTTTGACCCTTAGACGGGAGGATTTTAAAATTGTTACTTTTTATTTTTTGGTTCTGGTTTTTTCAATGGTAATTGGCCCAAGTTGGAAGACCAATTTATCGCTGCTTTGAGCTTCTTCAACCTCATAACGAACGGGAATGCCGACAGATTCACTGGCATAGCGCGCCAAAGTCTCAAACTTGAGATCTGTGGTTGGGGCGGTTGTTCCAAATAATTTTTCATTGGTCTTTTGCATTAAAAACGCCTTCATGGTGATGGGCTCTTTGTGGAAGGTGCTAGGACTTGATTGCGCGAATTGCATACTTGATATTTGCGCTGGAGTTGTTACTTCTGGCAACGCCACATTTGAACTTGATAATTGTGCAACTTGGATTTCTGGTTGTACTTCAAGTTCAGGATAAAGGATGGGCACAATACAATCGCGAGGTGGCTCTCCAAATACATGCGGATGCATGGCAACTTGATTAAAATGAAGCTGTTCTACAGGCAGATGCTGAATAGGTATTGATTGTATTTGTGTAGATTTTTTAGTTGGAACAACACGGGCTTGTTGCCTGGTTTTAACATGGATTGGATCTTGATGTGTATTGGCTTGTCCTATAAAAAATACGGCCAATATTAAGGCCGCTGCCGAACTAGCAATTGTGGCGAAAGGCTTCCAGTTCAGGGAGCGAATTGGAGCATTTTTCAGAAGCTTTTTTAGGTGTGGATAATGAATGGTTTGATCCGGAAGAAGCTGTGTGTAAGCGAGTTCTTTTTCTATTTTTTGATAATGCGCGTCTTGGAAATATGCTTGAACAATTTTATGCTCTTTTGCATTGAGTTGGCCTTCTAAAGCGCCTATGGCTAGTTTTTCTAAAGGATGACCTTCTTCGTCTTTATAAATTGTTAAATCTTCAAGTAATGGATGTAAAAATGAGCTTGAATCAATTTGGATTGGCTGTGAGATCAAAGAAGGCTGCGCTTCTAAATCCAAAGCCAACTCTGGATTTTCTAGCACGAGCGCCTCGAGCTCAGCCTTTTCAGCAGGGCTTAAGGTTCCCTCGTGATAAGTGAGCATCAAATGTGCGATATGTGCTTCAGTATACTTCATATGAGTACCTCCATGTTTCCGATGTATTGTTTGAGAAAGCGGCGCGCTCTAAAAATATAGACTTTCACTTGATCTACCGAGATTTGGGTGAGTTCTGCAATTTCTTGATAGCTATAGCCCTCGTAATCGCGCAGGGTGAGTACCATGCGCTGTATTTCTGTAAGTTGTGACACGCCTTCGTCTATGAGTTTTTGTACGTCGTGGGCAACGCCAGCAGACTGAACGGGGTCGGGCAAAGAGCTCAGGTGTTGGTATTGCAGTTGTTGACGTCTGGCGCGGTCTATTTGCAAATTAACGATGGTCCGAAAGAGGTAGGATTTGACCCGTTGGTAATCTACGGTGTCTACCCGAACCCAAAGGCGTTCAAAGGCATCTTGAACGAAATCTTGAGCAAGATCGGGATCGCCAACATTTTTCAATGCAAAGCGATAGAGCCGGTCTGCGAACTCCTTCACACATTCGTTGTATTGCTGGACAGTCATAAAACAGCGTTAAGACGAAGTGTCTTTACAAAAGTTACACCAATCTATTCGGACTTTGCTTCGTCCTTGTATTTTTGGCGGTATTTGAGGTAAAGTTGTTCTTGGAAATTGCTCGTCGAGACAAACTTTCCGTCTACCAAAATGGTGGTGAGCTGGTTGCTGCGCATATCGAGCGCTGGCCCCTTAGAAACAAAGAAAGTGGCTTTTTTACCCACCTCAAGGGTTCCATAATCTTTGTCTATTCCCATGATTTGGCATACGCTGAGCGAAATAGCTTTCAAGGCTTCTTCTTCACTCAAGCCATAAGCCATTGTAGTACCTGCCTGAAAAGGCAAGTTGCGTGTATTCATGGGCTGCATATCGCCATCGTTTTGAATACAAAATGAAATACCCTGTTGCTTGAGCAGCGCTGGCATTTGGTACGGTAAATAAGTGAGCTCATCTTCACGTTGAGGTAGGCTATGAATGCGGGACAGCATGATCGGAATTTTGGAGTCGCGGAGTTTGGCGCCCACTAGATGCGCATCATGACCACCCACAATCACTGGATAAGGCAATTGAAACGCCGCAGCAAAATCGATGACATCTACAATTTGCTGGATGCTTTCGGCATGGATATACACGCGCTTTTGACCTTTGAAACAAGCTTTCATGGCTTCCAAACGGAGGTCGCTGGCTTGCGCTTCACGCGCCATGGCGTAGGTTTTGGCCATCTCAAAAAACGCATAAATAGCTCTCTTTTGCGCTTGGTAAGTATTGCGGTCATAGGGCCAATTGAGGTGAATGCCGTCGTCGGCCAAAACAGTGGCGTCTTCCCAGTTCCAACCGCTGAGTTTCATGACAGCTGAGCTTCCGGAGATCCAGCCTCCACGAGGCGTAGCCTGCACCAACAATACACCATTTGTGCGAACGGTCTCTACAACCTTCGATTCTACATTGTATGCCACTTGAGCGCGTACATGTGGGTTCCAGTCGCCTACATCATTGAAGTCACGGGTGGCGCGCACAGCGTCTATTTCGGTAAGTCCGAGCGTATTGTTGGCCGAAACCAAACCTGGGTAAAAATGCTGACCATTGCAATTGATGATGGTATCCCAGTCTTTGTTGTTAAAGGTTTGGGTCAGCGAATTTTTGACAAAAACAATGCGATCATTGACCACACCTATCGCCGCAGATTCCATAACAGTGCCATTGCCAATATGTGCAGTTCCGTGCAGCAAAAGAATGCTTTGCGCCATTGAAGAAAAGTGCAAGAGCAAGATCGAGAAAAATAATATCGCTTTCATGTTAGTGGGAATTTTCGGTTTCGGTAGCTTCTTCACCTAAGGTGTCGCAATGAAAATGCTTTTTTACTTTCTTTTGAGGAGTTTTGCTCGCCTCGCCTCTTTCGTTCGCAGCCAGCATAAGGCTCAAAATACGCGTGCGCTCTTGTTCATTTTGCGCCTGCTTTTCTGTTTGTTGCTTTTCTTCGTAATAAACAACTCCATCGACCATTGTCATCGAAACACGCGCTTCTATACTCAATGGATTGGCTGTCCAAAGCACAAGGTCTGCTGCTTTACCCGCTTTGACACTGCCCATTTGCGCCTCTAGGTGCAAGGCTTTTGCCGGATTGAGTGTCACGAGTTTCCAAGCTTCTTCTTCGCTGAGGCCACCATATTTAACTGTTTTGGCAGCTTCTTGATTGAGTCGACGGCCCATTTCGGCGTCGTCTGAATTGATGCAAACCACTACGCCTTGCTCGCTCATGAGCGCCGCGTTATATGGGATGGCATCATTGACCTCAAATTTATAGGCCCACCAATCGGAGAAGGTTGAACCTGCAACGCCATGCTTGTACATTTTGTCGGCGACTTTGTAGCCTTCGAGTATATGGGTGAATGTATTGATGCGAAAGCCCATTGAATCGGCTACGTGCATTAGCATATTGATTTCCGACTGAATATAGGAGTGACAAGTAATGAAACACGACGAGCGAAGAATATCTGACAACACTTCGAGTTCGAGGTCCACTCTTGGCGCTACTTTGGTTTTGCCGGCTTTAAAGGCATCCCACTCTTTCTGGTATGCTTTTGCGCGGTAAAAACCATCGTAAAAAACTTGCTCTACACCCATGCGTGTTTGCGGAAAGCGAACGGTATTGAAGTCGCCCCAATTGGCCTGTTTGACGTTTTCACCAAGTGCACATTTGATGAAATGAGGCGCGTTATCGATGAGCATATCCTCTGCGCTAACACCCCATTTGAGCTTCACGAGCGCCGACTGCCCACCAATTGGATTGGCAGAACCGTGCAGCAATTGGGCAGCTGTTACGCCTCCGGCGAGTTGGCGGTAGATATCGATGTCGTCTGGGTTGACTACATCGGCAATGCTTACCTCGGCAGATATTGCCTGCCCACCTTCGTTTACGCCTCTTGAAATCGCGATATGAGAGTGCTCATCGATGATGCCGGAGGTCAGGTGCAAGCCAGTGGCGTCTACCACTCGAGCGCCTGCTGGTACCGCAATATTTTGACGGCTCACTTGCTTGATTTTACCATCTACAACCAGTACATCAGCGCCTTTGAGCACGCCTTCTTTTTCGTTCGTCCAGACGGTAGCATTTTTAAAAACCAAGGTTTCTTGGGTCGCTTTGGCGGTGGTTCCAAAAGCCATATTGGGGAACCAGACTTGGCCATAAACAGTTGTGTCGGGCTTGAGTGCAATAGGCGGACTAACTGGTGTAGTTTGTTGCTGTATTGCGCTCCAATGAAACCAAGCTCCTTTGGCATCTGTGCCCTCTCCCTCTAGAACCAGCCCATTTTTGAGTGCTTTGGCGTGCAACTGAATCAGCTGTGGATTAGGTGTGTTTAAAGCCAAAAACTGAATGGAAACATCTTGCTGCTTGAGTTGAATGGTGGCTTTGGCGCTCAGGGTATCGGAAGCAGTTTTGAGTAGCACCTTGCCTTGCGGCTTTTCAGGTGAGCCGGTCACGACCAATTCGTAAGTTGCATCGGCTATTCTGAGTGTATAATTGCCTAACAATTGAACAGTGTTGGCAGACTTCCAATAGCGCGCTTCGCCTAAACTCCATGTTTCTAAAAGTTGTGCTTCATAAGCAAATGGGTCTGCGCTAAATACAGAAAAGCTCGCCAACTTACCGCTCTCGAGCGTTCCGACCTGAGCTGAGAGACCCATCCAGTTGGCAGGCACAGTAGTAAGGGCTGCCATGGCATCGGATGGCGCAAGCCCTCGAGCCATTGCTTTGCGCAGTGCTGTCCAAAATTGCTCTGCATTCTTAAGACCAAAAGAGGTAAGGGCAATATCTAAGCCTTCTTTTTTGAGTAGCATAGCGTTACTTGGTGCACTTTCCCAATGTTTGAGCTCAGACAAAGGGATTTCACGGGCCAAATAAGGATCATTGACCTCATAAGCTTCCGGAAAAACGAGTGGCAACACAATTTTGAAGCCCTTTAACTCATTGGCAATGGCGTATTCGTTACCCGATCCGATATACAGAAAATTCGTTTTGAATTCGTTGGCAATTTTTTGAGCACGCAGGATTTCTAGTTTATCGTCGGTCTTGAAAATGATCGGCAGGTTGCGCTGGCTTTCCCACTCCGAAAGGGAAACTGAATAAGGTAAAGAAGCTTTGTTTTTGCTGTAGTAATCGAGGTCGTAGAGTGCTTGACGCAAGAGCGCGATGGCCCCCATTTGAGATGAAGGGTACGTCTGTTGACTTGCGCCTTTGGAGAAAGAATAAACTTGTGCCGCTTGTGGCGCGAGGATTTGCTTGTGAACTTCTGCTTGGCCAAGCGCCACAAAAGCCGCGCTCCCACGCACAATGCCGTCCATGTGGTGCGTGAGCACAAAACCGAAGCCCGACTGCTGCAACTGTTCGCTGCTATTTTCTGTCGATTTGTAAGCTGCTGCCGCAGTTAATTCTGGATGCACGGCTTCGTTCCAATAATAAGCCCCTTCTTTGTTGGACGTTAATTGCGGGCGCCATCCGTTGTTTTTGAAAGTAACTGGGTCGAGGCCAACGCTGCTGTACATATCGATAAAGGAAGGCACCAAAACCTTTCCGGTGTAATCGAGCGCCACAGCGCCGTCTTGCTTGAGGTTTTTTCCGACCTGAACGATTTTGCCATTCTGGAGCAACAAATCTGCATCTTGGAGCGTTTGGCCTGGCTTGACCATAATAATGGCGTGCTGGATCAGTATATATTTAGGCGTAGATGCCTTGACACCATTATCGGGGCCAAACTGGGCGAATAGTTGCGCCGAAACGAACGAGGCTAATAAAAAAATGAGGATGCGTGCTTTCATAGGGTGTGAAAATACAAAATCTTCAAGTAAAAAAGCAAACTTCGGAACCTTAAACCGCTGCAACGTATTTCAGTGCCTCTCGTTTGGCCAATCCTTGTAAATTTTCCGACACCACTACCCCCCGCACCCATTCAGGATTCCATTTGGAAACCTCGCGCAAAGCCCAGCCAATTGCCTTTTGGACAAAGAATTCTTTGTTCCATTTGAAGCGACTAATGTAGTATTGGAGCAGTGCTAAGTCAGTTTGCTGCTTGTATTTAAGTTGAAATATCAATAAAGAACGGTGCAACCAAAAATTAGAAGAGCTTTCCCATTCGGCTGCTGTTTTCGCAAATTCTAGTGGAAAGGACTTGGCATAATGACCTACTACGTGCGACACCAATAAATCGATGGTATCCCACCATGGTTTTTGTGTAAGCAGAAACTCAATTTTGGGTAAATCGGTATGTGCCGCTCGTTTTTTGTAGTCGGAGAGCAGAGCATCAATGGCGATATACTGGAGTTCTCTAGCCTCGTGCTGCCAACATTCGTCTATGAAATCCCAGCGCGCTGAGTCGGTAAGCTGCGTCCAATCTTTTTTTACGGAGAGGAATACATTTTTTCTGGGTGTCGCTGAAACACCAAGAAAAACAAAGCGGTTTTTCATGTACGCTTCCATGGCCGGAGCGCGTTCGGTATCTCTTATTCTTTCTAGCTCGGAAACAATTTGTTGTAACATTCGCTGCTGATTAAAAAAAAATGGCAAATCATAAGCCGGGTTCTGTACCAGTTGCTGCACGCAGCTTTGGTGTCCATCATTTATCTAGCACTGCACTCGCGCGCAGCGTCAATCGACCTACCCTCCGAGACGAGCGAGCAGCCCGTTCTGCTTGCGCAGACCCCGGTATATTTGGTCTTTCAGCTCGTAAGGTTTACCCTGCCTTGTGCATCACTGCCCAAGCGGTGAGCTCTTACCTCACCTTTTCACCTTTTCCTCAGCAAGCTGAGGTAGTTTGTTTTCTGTGGCACTTGCTGTATTGTCACAATTCCTTGTTTCAACCCTTCCCGTTAAGAAGTACGATGCTCTATGCTGCCCGGACTTTCCTCTTTTCTAATGAAAAGCGATAGACTGATTTGCCGTTGTAAAGGTATTAAAGTTTGACGAGCTTTTTGACTGCCACACCAGCTATTGCTTGAATGCGGACGGTATAGGTTCCGTTTGGAAGCGCTGAGATGTCAAAATAGCCTTGTAATGCGACGTTTTCATGGCGCAATACAACGCGGCCATTTGCATCTATGATTTCGAGAAATTCAAACGGCGTTGCGGTCTGAAAATAGCACCACTCTGAAGCCGGATTCGGGTAAAAAGAGATGTCTATTGTTGGCGCTGAAAGACCGGCGTCTAGGCCGAGGTAAATATCTTGGTATT
>RDZL01000121.1 GCA_004295165.1 Flavobacteriia bacterium | reverse complement strand
TTGCGCTGACAAAGTTTTTGAGCGCCAAGCGGCAGTTCAAAAGCCCCTGGCACCTCAATGATGGTGCGCAATGCTGGCTGCTGACCAATGGCATCTAACGCACTGATGGCGCCTTCTAATAAGCGTTCGGTGATGTGCCCGTTCCAAGCAGAAACAACAATGCCGATTCGAAAATCGGCACAGTTACTTAATGTTGTTGGATCAAAGGCAGAGAGGTTTTTACCTGCTGTAGCCATGATGATAATTATTTAGTTGCGCATCGAGCGATGTAGCGGTCGATGGTTTTGGTGCTTGCGTAGTTAGGGTAGTCGTCTTTGATGCGTTGGTAGTGAGCGGCTGCATCTGCTTTTTTGTTGAGTTTTTTCTCGCAAACCAATCCGGCCTTGAATAAATACATTGGCGTCGTGAATTCGTTGTCTTCGCGATCGGCAGCTTGCAAATAGAGGTCAAGCGCTTCGTTGTATTTTTTCATTTGGCTGTGGCAGTCGGCTTGAAGACCAATGCTCATGGTAGAAACGTAGGTATCAGAAAGGTCTACATCTTCTAACATTTTAAGGGCGGCAGCAAACTTTCCTTTTTTCATGTATTGTTTGCCTAAAAGGAATTGGCCGATTTCTCCACCTGTTTTACCGTCGTTGTTTTTGACGTAAGGCTCTAGCAAGCGAATGGCTTGGTCGGTAGAATCTTTGGAGATGTAGTTGAGTGCAACCCACCATCCGTCGTTGGCCTTTTCGTTGGCAGGCCCCCAAATAAACTGACGGTAAGAGAAATAAAGAACTACTACACCGATGATGCCAGCCACTAAATAAGTGCCCAACTTGAATTTTTTGTTGGTGTTGAATTTGTTTTTAAGGTCTTCGAAGCTGAATTGCTCTGTCATAATCCGTTTTTTAGAAACGCAAATATAAATGATTTTAGCAAATGAATTGCGTATTTTTGCGCTATGTTTCAACGCGCATTCACTCCTTTCTCCATCCTTCTCGTTTTTTTACTTGTTTTTTTCGGCAAGTATGAAGCGCAAAACCTCATCAGTATCACTGGAAAAGTGCTCAGTTACGAGCAAAGCAAGCCCTTAGAATACGTTTCCTTGAAACTATTTCAATTGCCAGATTCCGTTTTTGTAAAGGGTTCATTTAGCAAGCCCGATGGTAAATTTGAAATACTCGCCAGCCCTGGTAAATACTACCTCAAACTTTCTGTTGCACTACACGAAGACGAAATCACTGAGTCTTTTGAACTAAAGCCAACACAGGCCAACTTGCATTTAGGAACCTTGCGCATGCAAAAGCCCAAGACCCAAGAAACCAAAGAAGTAGTGGTGCGCGGTCAAAAAGAGGTCATGGAAACTGGCATTGATAAAAAAGTCTATAATGTCGCAGAAGATTTGAACGTCAATGGTGGTACGGCCAACGACATCCTCAACCGCTTGCCGTCTGTAGAAGTTGATCAAGACGGTGGTGTTTTGCTGCGCGGTCAAGGCAGCGTGACTATTTTAATTGATGGGCGCCCGAGTTCTATGAGCGGAGGAAACGGCAAAACACTTTTAGATGCCTTGCCGGCCAATTCAATTGAGCGCGTAGAAATCGTGACCAATCCGTCGGCTAAATACGACCCGGACGGCACCTCTGGCATCATCAATATCGTCCTTAAAAAGAATAAACTACTCGGTTTCAACGGCTTGGTGTCTACCAACCTCGCTTCTGGCGACTTGCGCGGCGGCAATGTCGGTGAAGGCAGTGTGTCGCTGAGCTACCGCAATGGCAACATCAATGTCTTTGGTACCTACAACGCGCGCTATTTAGAAGGCTACCGCAACAACTACAACGACATCCGCCAAGAGCTCAGTTCTGGCGTTTTCATCCTCGACCAAAACCGCACCGGTACCGACCTCGACGCCGGCCAGACCTTTCGGATGGGCACAGATATCAACCTCAATTTGCGCAATACCATCGGTTTTGTTGCTACGGGTTCGCTGACGCAGCGCGACCGCACCGGCGAGCTCTGGAACGCGCAACTCAACGAAGCCGGAATCATCACCAACCTCTGGAGCCGAGATTCCTACGACCCTACAGATCGCCAAAATTTAGACCTCAACCTCAATTACAAGCACGATTTCAAAAACGAGCGCGGCAATCTCATTTTGGATGTCAATCAATCGCTGGGCACCGAAGATATCGCAGGCTATTATATCAATACTTACTACAACCCCGATACCACGCTCTCGGCGCTCCCTATATTAGATCAGCGCTTGTTCAATACCGACAAAAACAACATCACCACCGCTCAGGCCGACCTAACTTATTTATTTCCAAATCTCGGTTTGCGCACAGAGGCAGGTGTCAAAGCCATCTTAAGAGATCAACTTGTAGATACTTACTCAGAAACGCTCAACAACACACTCAATACGTACCAAGAAGACACCCTCGCCAATTTCCTTTACGGCTATAAAGAGCAAGTGTACAGTGTATATGGGGTTGCGGGCAAGCAAGTCAAGCGCTTTAAATTTCAAGCTGGATTACGTGCGGAAAAAGCCTACCAGATTCCGAACCTGATTTCAGACACCATCCGCATTGTCAACGACTACTTCAATTTCTTTCCTTCAGCTCATGTGCGCTATGAGCTCAAACCTAAATCAGAACTGAGCTTGAGTTATTCGCGTCGCATCAAGAGGGCTTCTGCCAACGAGCTCAATCCATTTACTAATTATTCTGATCCTTTTAATTTACAGCGCGGAAATCCTTACCTGAGCCCAGAATACATTCATTCTTTTGATTTG
>RDZL01000120.1 GCA_004295165.1 Flavobacteriia bacterium | reverse complement strand
CTGCAACTGGTGTTTCTTCAACAACTTCTGCAACCGGTGCTTCTTCAACCACTTCAACAGCGGTTGCTGCAACACCTTCGCTCGCTTTACCGCCACGACGTGAGCGACGTGTAGTTTTCTTGCTTTCGTTGTTGTTGTACAATTCGTTGAAGTCAACGATTTCGATCATACACATTTCTGCGTTGTCACCTAAACGGTAACCAGTACGGATGATGCGTGTATAACCACCTTCGCGGTTTGCAATTTTTGGCGCAACCTCTCTAAATAATTCGGTGACGGCTTCTTTACTTTGTAAGTAAGAGAAAACAACACGACGAGAGTGTGTAGAATCGGTTTTTGATTTCGTGAGCAAAGGCTCAACAAATACGCGCAATGATTTTGCTTTTGCAATGGTTGTAGTGATGCGCTTGTGTTCGATCAAAGAACAAGCCATGTTTTGAAGCATTGCTTTGCGGTGGCCAGTCTTTCTTCCTAAGTGATTTACTTTATTTCCGTGTCTCATGACTTAAAATCTTAATCTCTGTCTAATTTATATTTTGCGACATTCATCCCGAAAGTCAAGCCTTTGCTATCGACGAGGTCTTCTAGCTCCGTAAGTGATTTCTTGCCGAAGTTTCTGAATTTCAATAAGTCAGATTTGGCATAGGATACGAGGTCTCCAAGTGTTTCTACATCTGCTGCTTTCAAGCAATTGAGGGCACGAACAGAAAGGTCCATGTCTACCAATTTAGTCTTGAGTAACTGACGCATGTGTAGTGATGTTTCGTCGAATTCTTCTGATTCAGCTTTGATTTCACTGTCTAAAGTAATGCGCTCGTCTGAGAACAACATGAAGTGATGAATCAAAATTTTAGCAGCTTCTTTCAAGGCATCTTTCGGATGAATAGAACCATCTGTTTTGATGTGGAAAACCAATTTCTCGTAGTCAGTTTTTTGCTCAACACGGTAGTTTTCGATGCTGTATTGAACATTGACGATCGGTGTAAAAATAGAGTCGATGCTAATTGTTCCGAAAGGTGCGTTTGCAGATTTGTTTTCATCTGCAGGTACATAACCACGACCTTTAACAATCGTGAGTTCCATTTCAAATTTAACAGAAGTCTCCATGTTACAAATAACGAGATCAGGATTCAAGACCTGGAACGCACTTGTAAATTTACCAAGATCACCGGCAGTGAGTTGTTGTTGGTTGCTTACTGATACAATAACAGTTTCAGTGTCTGTTCCTTCGATCTGACGCTTGAAGCGCACTTGCTTGAGGTTCAAGACAATTTCTGTAACGTCTTCTACAATACCTTTTAGGGTAGTGAATTCGTGGTCTGCACCCTGAATCTTAATAGACGAAATTGCAAAACCTTCTAAGGAAGAAAGCAAAATTCGACGGAGGGAGTTACCAATGGTAATTCCGTAGCCCGGTTCTAGCGGACGAAACTCAAATTCTCCGTTGAAATCATCGGAGTTGAGCATGATAACCTTGTCAGGTTTTTGAAAATCCAATATTGCCATTTTCTATCGCTTAGGGTTATTTAGAATACAATTCGACGATTAATTGCTCGCGAATATTTTCTGGGATCATTTCTCTTGCAGGTAAGTTTAATAATTTACCGCTCATGCTTGACGAATCCCAATCAAGCCAATCATAAGTTTTATTGCTAGCAGTAAGTGAACCTGTAATCGCTTCCAAAGACTTTGATTTTTCGCGAACGCCTACGACGTCACCAATGCGCAAAGTGTATGAAGGAATGTTTACAACTTCTCCGTTAACTGTAATGTGTTTGTGAGAAACAAGCTGACGAGCGCCACGACGGGTAGGAGAGATACCTAAGCGGTAAACTGTGTTGTCTAAGCGAGCTTCGCAAAGTTGCAATAACACTTCACCGGTAATACCTTTCATGCGTGATGCTTTCTCAAACATGTTTGCAAACTGACGCTCAAGAATTCCGTAAGTGTACTTCGCTTTTTGCTTTTCACCTAACTGAACTGCGTATTCAGATTGCTTGCCACCTCTTCTCTTAGATGGGCCGTGTTGTCCTGGACCGTAATTTCTTCTTTCCAAGGATTTGTCTGGGCCAAAAATTGGATCGCGGAAACGACGCGCAATTTTTGATTTGGGACCTCTGTATCTTGCCATTATAAATAAAATTGTGCAGGCGTCATGAATTAAGGCATTCCTTCGATGACACTAAGCCCGCAGGTTAAAAAAAAACTATACTCTTCTTCTTTTTGGAGGACGACAACCGTTGTGTGGCATTGGTGTCACGTCAACGATTTCTGTTACTTCAATGCCTGAATTGTGAAGGGCGCGGATGGCAGACTCACGTCCGGCACCTGGGCCTTTTACAAATACACGCACTCTACGTAGTCCGAAGTCATGTGCTTCTTTTGATGCGTCTTCTGCTGCGATTTGTGCAGCATAAGGCGTGTTCTTTTTAGAACCTTTGAAGCCCATCTTGCCTGCAGATGACCAAGAGATCACTTGTCCGGCATTGTTCGTTAAAGAAATGATGATGTTATTGAAACTCGCTTGGATATGCGCTTCTCCGGCAGCATCAACTTTAACGTTCTTCTTCTTTTTTTGGTTTGCTTTTGCCATTTTATTGGGAACTAGTTATTATTTAGTTGCTTTTTTCTTGTTCGCAACAGTCTTACGTTTTCCTTTACGTGTGCGAGAGTTGTTTTTGGTTCTTTGACCACGAAGCGGTAAGCCTAAACGGTGACGAATTCCGCGCTGACATCCGATGTCCATGAGGCGCTTGATGTTCAACTGAACTTCTGAGCGCA
>RDZL01000119.1 GCA_004295165.1 Flavobacteriia bacterium | reverse complement strand
CTCGTAAGGAATACGAACACGTTCTCCCCAAATACCAGGTTCTGTCCCTAGACCAACGGCGATGACCATATTGATTTCCGCGCGGCGCGGTAACTTGAGGTAGCGCTTGAGTCGTTTTTCGTCAAAACCCTCTAGAGGGCAGCTGTGGAAACCTTCTGCGGCCACAGATAACATAAATGTTTGTGCGGCCAATGCGCAAGATTTGTGCGTCACGATGCGTACTGCCGAAGCGCCGCCCGTTCTGTAAAATGGCTTGAACAAACCGCCAAAAAAACTAACCGTAAGACGCACTGCGGCTAGAAGGCGCAATGGATCTGCTGCATAAAGTAAGGGCATTACTTTGCCGTAGTACTGCAACATCATTTTTTGTGCTTTGGTTGCTTCGCCCTTGATTTCGTTCTGAACCTGGGCGAGGTGCCAGTCTTTGCGCTGTTTCCAGAGGTCTGGGCGCGTCACAAAAACAACTAATTCTTGTGCGGTTTTAGCTGCAGACTGACCAAGGCAAAGCTCGGCAACAATTGCTTTCTCTTGAGGAGAGTGGATCCAGTGAAAACCCCAAAGCTGCATATTGCTCGAGTTAGGGGAGAGGATGCTTCTTTTAAGGCTGCGCTCAATGACTTGCTCAGGTACGGCTACATTTGGGTCAAACTTGCGGTTGCTGCGTCTGAATTGAATAATTTGTTCGAAGTTTTCTTGCTGATTCATCTTAATTTTGTTTGATAGCGGTCACTGTAAATCCATTCGCGCGCAAGAGGGCAATGACGCCTTCTGGGCCGCTTAAATGGCCGGCGCCAACGGCAAAAAAGGTACTTTCTTTTTGCATTTGTGCGCGCATGGGTGCCATCCAGCTTTTGTTGCGTTGCACCAATAAAATGTCGTTGAATTCTGGGTAAGCTGCCGTTTGCTCAGCCATGAGCTTGCCGAGGGATTCGAGGTCTTCTTTGAGGTAGCAGGCTAAGAGTGTGTCAAATGTTTTCAGGTCGCTGTTGTAGTCTTGCTTGAGCATGTCTACTTGCGTTTGCATGGGTAGTTGGTCGAAGAGTCCGAGCTGAAATTCGATGGTCTCGAGGCCAATGGTTTCTTTGTGTTTTTTCTTGGCCATTTTATTGAATTCCATTTCGTAAGATGCCATGTTTGACATGCTTTCTTGAATCAAAATACTCGAGAAAAACATTGGTTTGAGTTTGCTGCTGCGCTCGAATTTACTCTCGCTCCATTTGAGGCTATCCAAGCAATACATTTTGAGTTGGGTGTAGTCTGGAGCGGTCATGAAGTCTTTGAGCGTTTTGCCATCGGGTAACATGACTTTTTGAGCAAGTGCAATTTTTTCGGCGCCGCTCATGTCGAGGTCTACCTCCATGGCAATAGTTTTGGAGGCTTCAAAAGCGCGTTTGAGGCTATTGCTGAGTTCAAACTGATCTTTGGGTAAAATATGGATGGTTCCATATAAGTAGGAGGCTTCAGTGAGTCCGTTTCCTGAGATTTGATAAAGTAATTGGGCTTGGGAGAAGCTCGTGAGGAGCAAAAAATAGAGGAGTATTTTTTTCATGTCTCAAAATTACACAAACTTTGGCTACTAAATTAAAACTGCTTTTTTGACACACGTGTCAGTAAATTTCTGCCAGCTTGTCTCAAAATGCTGGTTGGTCTATTATTTGTCTATTGCAGCACAACGAATAAAAAAGTAATTATGTCAGTCGAGAACGAGCTACCAAACGAAGAACTAAACAATGGGGAAGAAATGAACCAAGAACAAGATGTTCAAGAAAACCCGCAAACGAGCGAGCAACAAGACGAACAATTAGTCGATGAATACAAAGATAAGTTTGTGCGCCTTTACGCTGAGTTTGATAACTACCGACGCAGAACCAACGAAGAAAAATTAAACTTAATCGCTTCAGCGGGTAAAGATGTGATCAGTTCTATGCTACCCGTTTTAGATAACTTCGAGCGCGCCATTGCAACCAATGAAAATTTGGAAGATTTAGCGGCCATCAAAGAAGGGTTCAACTTGATTTTTAATCAATTGAAGGGCATACTCGAAGCAAAAGGCTTGAAACCAATGGAAGCCAAAGGTTTCACTTTTGACAGCGACCTCCATGAGGCAATTGCCAACATTCCTGCGCCAGAAGACGCTATGAAAGGCAAAGTAATTGATGATGTAGAAAAGGGTTATTACCTCAATGACAAGGTTTTGCGTTTTGCAAAAGTAGTTGTTGGTCAATAAATAAAACATGAGTAACAAGCGCGATTATTACGAAGTTCTGGGTGTTTCCAAAAATGCCGATGAGTCTGAAATCAAAAAGGCTTATCGCAAACTCGCCCTCAAGTATCACCCCGATAAAAACCCAGACGACGCCAGTGCTGAGGACAAATTCAAAGAAGCTGCAGAAGCCTATGAAGTCTTGAGCAACGCCGAGAAAAAAGCGCAATACGACCGCTTCGGACACGCCGGAATGGGTGGCGCTGGTGGTTTTGGCGGTGGCGGCATGAACATGGACGACATCTTCTCCCAATTTGGCGACATCTTTGGTGGCGCATTTGGCGGAGGTAGTTTTGGCGGCAGCCGAGGCGGTTCTAGAGTGGTGAAAGGCACCAACTTGCGCGTCAAAATGAAACTCACGCTAGAAGAAATTTCTGGCGGTGTAAAGAAAAAAATCAAGGTCAATAAATTAGTTCAGGCCGAGGGCGTTACTTACAAAAACTGCCCTACTTGCCAAGGTACAGGTCGCATTACGCGCGTTGCACAAACCTTGGCAAGTAGGGCAGTTTTTGTAAGTAACGCCCTCG
>RDZL01000149.1 GCA_004295165.1 Flavobacteriia bacterium | reverse complement strand
AAGCTTCGCGCACCGATCCAGCAAGTAGACTACAACGGCGTACCACAAGGTCTCGATTTCACTGCTGCGGCAGAAAGCACGGTTCATTCCGTAGTCCACATCACCACCAAAGTAGTACAAACTACCTTTCAGCGCGATCCATTTCAGGAATTTTTCTACGGACCCGGTGCCGGAGGCCGCGAATTCAAACAATACGGAGCGGGCGCCGGATCTGGCGTCATCGTTTCGTCTAAAGGCTACATTGTGACCAACAACCATGTCATTGAAAACGCCAGCGAAATAGAAGTCATCCTCAACGACAACTCCAAATATACCGCTAAAGTGGTGGGCACAGACCCATCCACAGATATTGCCGTGCTCAAAATTGAAGGAGAGAACTTCCCCGCCATTCCGATAGGCAACTCAGACGAACTCAAAATTGGCGAATGGGTATTGGCTGTAGGCAATCCCTTCAACCTCACCTCTACCGTTACTGCTGGCATTGTTTCGGCCAAAGCGCGCAATATCAATTTGCTTTCCGAGCGCAATTCCAAAGAAGTGGTGCCAATCGAATCATTTATTCAGACCGACGCAGCGGTGAATCCAGGCAACAGTGGCGGGGCGCTTGTCAATACCCGCGGCGAGCTCATCGGCATCAATACCGCAATTGCTTCTCAGACCGGTTCTTATGCAGGCTATTCTTTTGCAGTTCCCGTCAATTTAGTGGATAAAGTCATGCGCGACCTCATCGATTTCGGGATTGTGCAACGCGGTTATTTAGGTGTTCAAATAGCCGATGTATCGCAAGACATCAAGGAGAAAAATAAACTCCCCGACCTCAAAGGCGTCTTTATTGCCAAAGTAGTTGAAGGCGGCTCTGCAGACAAAGCAGGCCTCAAAGACGGCGATGTCGTGCTCAAAATTGGCAGCAAGGAGGTCAACTCAGTAGCCGCTTTGCAAGAAGAAATCGGCAAGCGTCGCCCCGGCGACAAAGTCACGCTCAGTGTGCGTCAAAAAGACGGCGATATCATCACCAAAGACCTGGTGCTGCGCAACCAAGATGGCGAAACCGAATTGCTCTCCAAAGAAGAAATCAACAAGAATTATGCACTTGGGGCCACTTTCATCCCACTGACCGACAAAGAGAAAAAAGAGCTCAACATCAGCTTTGGTGTTAAAATTAAAACCATCAGCACAGGCAAACTCAAAGCCATAGGCTTGAGTGAGGGCATCATCATTACCAAGATCAACAACGAACCGATCGAAACTGTCGAAGAACTCACCGAAAAACTAAGTGGTGTGAACAGAGGCGTCTTGCTCGAAATCATGGATGAAACGGGTAAAAGAGACTACCGCGGCTTAGGTTTATAAAGCATTTTCGTCGAAATCAGGCGGCGTTGAAAAAGTTAAGAACTCGTTAATAACTCAACAAAAAAAGCCTTGTTCAGATTTTTTTATCCCTGATTTTCGGCGTTACTTTGCTTCATAAGCCGAAGTCAAACTTCACCTTGTAATTCAGTATAGATAAGCGCATGAGACAGTTAAAAATCACCAAATCCATCACCAATCGCGAGAGTCAATCTCTCGATAAATACCTTCAAGATATCGGTCGTGAAGAACTCATTACCGCAGAAGAAGAAGTAGAATTAGCACGCCGCATCAAAGCCGGTGACCAGAAAGCATTAGAAAAACTCACTAGAGCCAATCTTCGCTTTGTGGTTTCTGTTGCCAAGCAATATCAAAACCAAGGCCTCACCCTTCCTGACCTCATCAACGAAGGCAACCTAGGTCTCATCAAAGCTGCTCAAAAATTTGACGAAACACGTGGTTTTAAGTTCATCTCTTACGCTGTATGGTGGATCCGTCAATCTATTCTTCAAGCTTTGGCTGAGCAAGCACGCATCGTTCGTTTGCCACTCAACCAAGTAGGTTCACTCAACAAAATCAACAAGGCCTTTTCTCGCCTGGAGCAAGAGTTTGAGCGTCCACCAAGTGCAGAAGAATTAGCCGAAGCACTAGAAGTTCCAGAAGACAAAATCAAAGAAAGTCTCAATGTATCTGGTCGTCACGTTTCTATGGATGCACCACTTACCACCAACGACGACGGCGGTACCCTCATGGACGTCATGGCCAACCCAGACTCCCCACGCACCGACCACATGCTCATGGCAGAGTCTCTACAAAAAGAAATCGAGCGCTCACTGAGCACCCTCACAGACAAAGAACGCGAAATCATCCGCTTGTTCTTCGGTATCGGCATGAACCACGGCCTCACTTTAGAAGAAATCGGCGCCAAGTTCAACCTTACCCGAGAGCGCGTGCGTCAAATCAAAGAAAAGGCCATCCGCCGACTCCGACACACCTCGCGAAACAAACTTTTGAAGTCTTATTTAGGCTAAAAAATTCAAGGCTACCTACATGTGGGTAGCCTTTTTCTTTTCATCAGTAATCAATTAACCACATCAATCAACAACAAAATGGAAAACAACAACGGTTATGAAAAAGAGCTCAACCTACACATTGAGCGCGAAAGAGCAGCTGTTAAATTGCAAAGTAAAGTCGGAGAACTCCTCTACGACAAAGGTATCGAACTGGTTTTATTCAGAAACCACCTCACAGATATCACGATTTCAGAAATCCTGAATTTACACGAATACGCCAAGCAAGTCGTGAACAAACCAATCGACGTTTTCACGACAGCCGCTTTGGCCGAAACCCTCATGACCCTCGATATTCCTGCCTCTAAATTGGATATCGGTTTATTGGCAAGCGAATGGTTAGCTGGGCAAACTGAGCAAAGTGGTATGGCGCGTTTTCTCATGGAGAAATTAGGTGATTTACAAACGCCACAAGCTATTGAGCCCCGCGACGTTGTACTTTACGGTTTTGGCCGCATTGGCCGCTTGGCTGCGCGCGAGCTCATCAAGCAAGCAGGTAAAGGACAACAATTGCGTTTGCGAGCAATTGTCACTCGCGGTTCTTCAGATGCAGATATCATCAAAAGAGCTTCCTTGTTGCGCAACGACTCCGTACATGGCGCTTTCAAAGGTTCGGTCATTGAAGACCTCGCTAATAAGAGCCTGATCATCAATGGTCAAATTGTGCACATGATCGATGCTGCAAACCCAGAAGACATCGACTACACAGCCTTTGGCATCCAAAACGCATTGATCATCGACAACACTGGTGTTTTCACCAACCGCGAAGCACTTTCTCGTCACCTCCAAGCAAAAGGCGTTGGCAAAGTATTGCTCACGGCGCCAGGTAAAGAAATTCCAAATGTGGTATATGGTATCAATCAAGACACGCTAGATGTAGCTAACGAAAATATTTTCTCGGCAGCATCATGTACCACCAACGCTATCTCCCCTATTCTGAAAGTAGTCAATGATCATTTTGGCGTGGTGAAAGGTCATATCGAAACCGTTCACGCCTACACCAACGATCAAAACCTTTTGGACAACATGCACAAAAAACCGCGTCGTGGCCGTGCAGCAGCTGTCAATATGGTCATTACCTCAACAGGAGCTGGTTCTGCGGTTACAAAAGTGATCCCTGAACTCAAAGACAAACTCACAGCCAACGCCGTGCGCGTCCCGACACCAAACGGATCTTTGGCTATTTTAAGCTTAGAACTCGACAAACAAGTTACACTCGAGCAAGTCAATGCTGCCATTAAAGATGCAGCCCTACACGGAGAATTGGTCAATCAAATTTACTATTCTTTTGACCCTGAATTGGTATCATCTGACATCATCGGCAACACGTGTTGTAGTGTTTTTGACTCCAATGCGAGTATTGTTTCTGTCGATGGCAAAAACGTGGTGCTATATGCTTGGTATGACAACGAATTTGGCTACACAAAACAAGTGATTCGCATGGCCAAATACATCACACAAGTACGCAGAGCTATTTATTATTGATGCAAAAGAAAATCACCATAGCAATTGATGGCTATGCCGGTTGTGGCAAAAGCACACTCGCCAAAGCCCTAGCTAAAGCCCTTAATTATACATTTATAGACTCCGGCGCGATGTATCGCGCCGTTGCCTTTTATTGCTTAGAAGCGCAACTGGTCTCTGCGGACCATCGCATCAAGGTCAATGAATTAATCGAGCACCTTGGTTCTATCGACATCACTTTTGGCATAGAACAACAAGTTTTACTCAATAACCGTGATATTACAGAGGTGATTCGTTTGCCAAGGGTAGCGGCTATTGTATCGAGCGTAGCTGCCATTAAAGAGGTGCGCAACAAGTTAGTTGAACTACAAAGACAAATGAGTGCAGCAGGTGGCATTGTAATGGACGGCCGCGACATCGGGACGGTCGTGTTTCCAAAAGCAGAGCTCAAAATCTTTGTAACAGCTTCTATTGAAGTCAGGACTCAACGCCGCTTAGCAGAACTCATGGCCAAAGGTGAAGATATTGACCAAGTGGCCGTACAACAAAATCTCCTCGATCGCGATCACCAAGACAGCACGCGAGCAGAGAGCCCGCTCAGGCAAGCAGACGATGCAGTGGTTTTGGACACCTCCTCGCTGAGTCGTGAAGAACAGTTAGATTGGGCGCTTTCGCGCGTGGCTTTACTCGTAACCGATTAACGCGAATACCGAGAACGACGACAACCAGTGGTCGATGTCGTAGTTGCCTTTTCCGATGCTTTCTTGTGCGTAATCCCACATGGCGTTCATGTTTGTAACCCATGCAGCTTTAGTAGCTTCGTCTAGCGTACCGGCAGGCAAGGTTTTGAGCATGCCATTCAGACACCAAATGCGGTTGAGGTGGTAGCCATCCCAGTGAGACTCATAGCCATCGTGTTTATCGGTCTTTTTGATCTGCAAATCTTTTCCAGCTGTTTGCGCCGCAAATAAGCCCGGGCTAAATTTCTTCAACCACACCAAGTAATCTTCTGTATCGTATACCTTGCGCATGAGGTCGGTCACGAGCAAAGATGCCGACATGAAATCGTACTCAAAAGGTTCGGCACGCAAAGGAGCGTTGGTCATTTTGCCAAAATAGCGTTTACTGGCTTTAAGTGCTACTTTCAGAAGGTCTTCGTCACCAAAAGTTCTGGCGTAGTCGATGGCAAAAGAAAGGTTGAGCGAAGGCGCGTCGTGCGAACCTGATAATTTGACTTCTTTAATGTCTTTCCAGATCACTTGTGAGGCCGCTGCACACAAATGATGCAAGGGTGCCAAGTTTTCTAACCAACGTGCTGCATCTGGGTCATCCCAATTGGCGAGTTCGTCTGCAACTTTTAAGAGCCATCCTTGACCATAAGGGAATTCAAATACGTAGCGCTCCTTGTTGGTTTCAAAATATTGGTATTCCAGGCGGATGTTTTCCTCGCTGAAACTTTCATTCAACTTGGCGCGAATAGCAGCTGCTTCCGGAATATTGGGAAACGTTTTCAATATTTTTACCAAAGCCCAATGGTTGTGGACGGCACTATGCCAGTCGTAGCAGCCGTAAAAAGATGGCCAAATGTCCGTAGGTGTTTGGGTATCTCCGGGCTGGCGCAACGCTTGGTAATAGTAGTGTGGCGTGGGCTTGGAGGTGCAATCCAACGAGAGTTTGGCAAAATACGATGCGCCTTCAGACGACAACGTGTAACGACCATCTGAGGTAGTGCTTACCAATTGGGCAAACATAAAGCTAACGCTTAAAAAAGCGCCTAAAAAGGAAATGAGTTTGAGCATGGGATACGCGTAAAAATTGTTAAAAATCAGGATTTGAGCGGTTTTTTGAATCCGTTTTTGAAAATCGCAAGCCCTTCGGTTCCGATGCCAACTATAGAAACAATATTGAGTGGAAACTCGAGCAAGACGTGAGAAAAGCTCAAGAAAAACAACAAGCTGAGACCTAAAGAGTAGTCATAGGCGTAAAAAGCTGAAGAAGCAATCCAGGTAACAAGCACCAAAATAAAGCGCACTTTGGGCACTTTATGCCAGCGAATGATTTCTGTCTTGCTGAACCAGTTGAGGTAATGGTAGAGGTACGCAAAAGCGATGAAACGCATGAGCATGATGCCGACCTCTGAAAAGAAAATCAGGCCATCGATCTCTTTTTTGGTGCGCGACTTCATGACCTTTCTAGGCAAAGGCTCAAAGCGGTATTCATTGATGCTATTGATGTAGCGGCTTGAGGTATCGAAGAAATACAAGAGGTGGTCGTACTGAAATTGAGGTGCTAAATTGGCCGTATTGATGGCCATTGGCTTGACTACAAATGCGCGGTCTGCAATTTTGCTGAGCGAGTCGGTGTGCGCATTAAAAGCAGCAGTATCGATGAGCCTTTGGCGTAAAAAGTAGCTTTTATTGCCCTCTTTAGTGATGATGTCAAGGTATTCTTTATTGGTGAGCTTCTGCTCTTCAATGAGGTCAAAATGATCTAAAATGAGGTAATTGGTGTTGTAGAAACCATCGCCTTTTGCATAATAGGCATCTTTGCCGTAGTTGGACAAGAAAGCATCTTTGGTATCGACAGGAAGGCTAAATACCAAAAGCAGTGGAACAGCTACAAAGCCGACCATTTGCCACATACCCGAAACACTGCGGCTTTTGAGCGCACCGTAAAGCATGAACAAACCGGTGAACACATAGACGTGAATGAGGGTTGGAATAAGTGCGGTGAGCGCGAAGATAGTGGTGCTGTCGGCGTTCTCTTGCGCGCGTTCTGGGCTGAGCCAGCCGCCCACAAAGATATAAAGCAAGAAAATGGAGCCCAATTTGATCCAGAGGCTTTTGACTAAGGCAAACAGTATGGAGGCAAAAAGTGCAAAAACCAAGAGTTTATCGAAAAGATTCATTTCTACAAAGTAGTCGTAGACGTCTTTACTGAAGCCAAAATCTTTTGCAAACGCTGCATAGGAAAGCAAAACACCAACGATCAACAGCACCAAGAAGTCCCATTTACCTTTGGCGTAGTATTGGCGGTCGTGGAGCCAACTGATTTCGGTGAGGTAATGCAGCGGCCCAAGGTAAGCATAAGCTAAAAGAAAGGTTTCAAAAGGAAAATAATAGGCCAACACTGCTGTCACGAGCATTAGGCCGATATTGAGGTAATTGATGCGGTCTTCTTTGAGCATGTTCATTTGCTGCTGTTTTTAGATACATACAAAAATAAGCAAAGCCCTTTCGGCAAAAAAATGATATTGCTCATTTATTTCAAGGATGTTTATTCGACCTCTGGGTCTTCTATAAACAGTGGGATTTGATCCGGGTTATCGTCTTCTTTTTTGGAGAGGTCCCACTCCATGCTCGCTGGTTCTGCTTCATCTTCGGCTTGTTGATCTTCTATTTCAAGCGCTTCTTCTACCGGCCAAGGTTCTGGGCTTTCATCTATAGGATGGGTCAAAACAATTTCTTTGACCTTCATTTTGGTCATTTGATTGCCCTGCGCTTTCATGCCCTTGACGTCGATGAGATCGGCTAAATTCAGGACTTGATCAGGTAAGTTTTTGGTTTCCTTGAGCAATTTATTGAACACAATACGGGCCTCTGGACGGAAGGCCGTAGAAACGATATCCAAGTAAGAACCGGGGGTCTCAGAGATGAAACTCACGCGTTTGTCTTGGGTTACTTCGCAAGTAAAGCGCTTCACGTAATGAAGTTCTTTGTCGGCATCGTAGTAGACTGCAGAAATGGGGCGGTCTTGGATCCACTTTTCGATGTGGATCATGTCTTCGTCGAAGTGCGTAGCTAAATCAAAGGTGCTGAGGCGGTATTCGCCGTTTTTGTAAAGTGTTAAGATGCGATCTTCGCCTTTGAAAGAACCCAAAAACTTGCCGCGGCCTTCGTCGTTGAGGCGCCCCACAACGGTATCGTACCAAATTTTGCGGGCCGCAAGCGTGGAGCCACCCACTTCTTTTTGGACAATTTTTTGAATGATTTCTTTGGTGACCCGATTGCCCGCTGAGTTGCGGCCTTTAATGAGCAGCGCACCGAGGTCGATATCGAAACGCAAGCGCTTGAGATGCGGACGCGGACGCAGCAATACACTAACCACTTCTCGTTCGCCGTTCGGATGCACACTAAAATAGAGCATTTTGGATCCTTTAGTGCCTTTGGTGAGGTCGTATTCGGTGTCGCGGGTAATGGAGTTGACGTAAAAACGCTTCATCATGGTAGGGCCGCCAGCACCGTCTTGGTAAAAAAGATGGTAAATGGTGCGCGTATCGCCTTTTTTCCAAACATTGGCATAAATGAGGCCTTTACCGATGAACTTTTTATCGGCTACTTTGGTAATCATCAGCTTACCAGATGAGAAAAAGCATATGACGTCGTCGATTTCGGAGCAGTCGGAGACGGGTTCATTCTTTTTAAGGCCATAACCAATGAAGCCTTCTTCGTAATCTACGTAAAGTTTGCGATTGGCAATAATCACTTTACTTGCGGTAATGGTATCGAAGGTTTTGATTTCGGTTTTGCGCTCGCGGCCCGCTCCAAAACGTTTTTTGAGGTCTTTGAAGTACTCGATCGCATATTCAACCAAATTGGCTAAATGGTGCTTGACCTGCTGCATCTCCTCCTCTATTTTGAGGAGCGCTTCGTCGGCTTTGTCGGCATCGAAACGCGTGATGCGGATCATGGGGATTTGCGTCAGCTTGTGCAAATCTTCGTCTTGGATTTCGCGAAGAAGCTGTTTTTTGTAGGGCTTGAAACGCTCATATAGATAAGCATAGAGCGCCTCGCGGTCGCTGTAATGCTTGAAATCGATGTACATTTCGTGGTTGATGAAGAGTTTCTCTAGCGTTGAGAAATGCCATTGGCGCTCGAGTTCATCTAGCTTGATTTCTAGCTCGAGCTTGAGCAACATCACGGTATGATCCGTATTGACCTTCAGGATTTCAGTAACACCCATGAAGCGCGGACGTTCGCCGTCGATGATAGACGAATTGGGCGAAACAGAAACCTCGCAGTCGGTAAAGGCATACAGTGCATCTATGGTGTTGTCTGGCGACACGCCCGGGGCCAAATGCACAATGATTTCGGCCTCAGAAGAGGTGTTGTCTTCGATTTTTTTGATCTTGATCTTGGCCTTGTCGTTGGCTTTGATCACGGATTCTATCAATGAAGTAGTGGTGGTTCCGTAGGGAATTTCATTGATGATGAGCGTTTTGTTGTCGACCTTACGGATTTTGGCCCGGATGCGCACTCGGCCACCGCGCAGGCCATCGTTGTAGCCGGAGAAATCGGCCATTCCGCCATTCGGAAAATCTGGTAAAATCTCTACTTTTTTACCTCTTAGGTGATTGATTGACTGCTCGATGAGCTCAATAAAGTTGTGTGGTAAAAACTTACAGGCCATCCCGACGGCAATTCCTTCTGCACCCTGAGCGAGCAACAAAGGAAATTTCATGGGCAATTGTTGCGGCTCTTTATTGCGGCCGTCGTAAGAGGATAACCAATTTGTGGTTTTGGGATTGAAAGCCACATGCAAGGCAAATTTGCTCAAACGCGCCTCGATGTAACGTGCTGCCGCAGCACCGTCGCCGGTGAGGGTGTTGCCCCAGTTTCCTTGGCAGTCGATCAGGAGATCTTTTTGACCAATTTGCACCAAAGCGTCGCCAATTGAGGCATCGCCGTGCGGGTGGTATTTCATGGTGTTGCCAATGATGTTGGCTACCTTATTGTAGCGCCCGTCTTCCATCTCGCGCATGGAGTGCAAAATGCGGCGCTGTACTGGCTTGAGGCCGTCGTAGAGACTAGGTACCGCGCGCTCCAAGATGACATAACTTGCGTAATCAAGGAACCAACTTTGGTACAAGCCATTGAGCGGGACAATTTTGTCGTCCACGTGCTGTTTTTCAAATGGATTATGCCCGCTTTCTTCTTGTGGCATTTGGTCTTCGATTTCGTCTTCTGCCATATTAAGATGCTAATTCGGTGGTTGGTGCTTCTTCTGTAGTGTCGGCCGCTGTGGTTTCGGGGAGGTCTTTTTCGACGCGCAAGTTATCAATGATGAAATCCTGCCTTTCTGGGGTGTTTTTACCCATAAAATAGGACAAGATGGAATCGATAGAGGCATCTTTGGTCAAAATCACAGGTTCTAGACGGATGTCTTCGCCAATAAAGTGAATGAATTCGTCTGGCGAGATTTCACCTAAGCCCTTAAAGCGCGTGATTTCGGGATTTTTGCCCAGCTCCACGATTGCAGCGCGGCGTTCCTCGTCTGAATAACAATAAATCGTTTTCTTTTTGTTGCGCACCCTGAAAAGTGGTGTTTGCAGCACGTACACGTGATTGCGCTTGACAAGGTCCGGGAAAAACTGCAAGAAGAAGGTGAGCAAGAGCATGCGGATGTGCATACCGTCGACATCGGCATCGGTTGCAATGACAATGCGGTTGTAGCGCAGGTTGTCCATGTCTTCTTCGATGTCGAGTGCCGCTTGAATCAGGTTGAATTCTTCGTTTTCGTAAACCACTTTTTTAGTGAGACCATAACAATTGAGGGGCTTACCTCGCAGGGAGAAAACCGCCTGCGTGTTGACGTCTCTGGACTTCGTGATCGAACCACTCGCTGAGTCTCCTTCTGTAATAAAGAGCGTGGTGTCTTCTCTGCGCTGGTCTTTGAGGTCGGTGAGGTGCGTGCGGCAATCGCGTAGCTTTTTGTTGTGTAAGCTGGCTTTTTTGGAGCGGTCTCGGGCCAATTTGCGAATACCTGCTAAATCTTTGCGCTCGCGCTCAGACTGCTTGATTTTCTTTTCAATGATTTCGGCGACATCTGGGTTGCGGTGCAGGTAGTTGTCGAGCTTATCTTTGAGGAAGTCGTTGATAAAGGCCCGCATGGATTTTCCACCTGGCTCAATTTCTTGAGAACCCAACTTCGTTTTGGTCTGGGACTCAAATACTGGCTCAACAACCTTTACGGCAATAGCGGCCACAATTGATTGGCGGATATCCGAGGCTTCGTAGTTTTTATTGTAAAAATCGCGGATTACTTTGGCAACAGATTCTCTAAAAGCGCTTTGGTGCGTTCCACCTTGGGTGGTGTGCTGACCATTTACAAAGGAGTAGTAGTCTTCGCCGTAAGTGCGTCCGTGCGTGAACGCGACTTCGATGTCGTCATCTTCGAGGTGAATAATGGGATAGAGCGGATCGCCATCCATGTTGTTCTCGAGCAAATCTTTGAGGCCATCTTTGGAATTGAACTTCTCGCCGTTATAGTAGATGGACAAACCTCTATTGAGGTAACAATAGTTCCACATCATTTTGTCGAGGTAGGCTGTCTTGAAAGCATACTTCTTGAAAATGGTGTCGTCTGGGGTAAATTCTACGTAAGTTCCGTTGTTTTCGTCGGTCGCTTCTATTGGCGTTTCAGAAACGAGCTCGCCGCGCTCAAAAATAGCGGTCTTTTTCTGGCCGTCACGGACCGCATAAAGCATGAAATACGAGGATAGCGCATTGACTGCCTTTGTACCTACCCCGTTCAAACCAACAGACTTTTTAAAGGCTTTGGAGTCGTACTTTCCCCCGGTGTTCATTTTGGAGACCACCTCCACGACTTTACCCAGTGGAATACCACGACCGTAATCGCGGACCGACACTTTGCCGTCTTTGACTTTGATATCGATGCGCTTGCCATTGCCCATTACGAATTCATCGATACAGTTATCGACTACTTCTTTGACCAGGATATAAATACCGTCGTCGGCCGCAGCGCCATCGCCTAGCTTTCCAATGTACATTCCGGGACGCAAACGAATGTGTTCTTTCCAATCTAAGGAACGTATGTTGTCTTCGGTGTATTGATTTTCAGCCATGTAGCTTTACAAAATTTGGAACAAACAAAAATAACAATCTATTGCGCTCGCAAGTCGCTTGTTGGGCGGAAATTATAAACTAAATGTGTTGATAACAATAGGAATTCGGCTATATTTGCGCAAAATTGAATTAGAATTATGGCAACAACTGCAGATATCCGCAACGGTTTGTGCATCAAGCACAACGAAAAACTCTTTCAAATCATCGAATTTCAACACGTGAAGCCCGGTAAAGGCCCAGCTTTTGTGCGCACCAAAATGCGCCAAATCGAATCTGGTAAAGTCCTTGACCACACCTTCTCGGCAGGTCACAAAATTGAACCTGTTCGCATTGAAAACCGCGAATACCAATACCTCTACCAAGAGGCTGAAGGTTACATCTTCATGAACAACGAATCCTTCGAACAAGTGAGCATTCCGCTCAAAATGGTCGAAAAACCTGGTTTCTTACAAGAAGGCATGACTGTCAATATCTTGTACCATGCAGAAGAAGAAATGCCCTTAGTTGTCGAATTACCAATGTATATCATCTCTGAGGTCACTTACACTGAGCCAGGTGTCAAAGGCGACACCGCTACAAACTCCATGAAGCCAGCCACCATTGCAACAGGCGCAGAGGTACGCGTTCCTTTGTTCATCGATAATGGCGAGGTCATCAAAATTGATACACGCACCGGCGTTTACGTAGAACGCGTTAAAGGATAACATGAAAAATACAGCCCTCAGCCACAAGCACATCGAACTCGGCGCCAAAATGGTACCTTTTGCTGGCTATAACATGCCAGTTCAATACGAAGGCGTCAATGCCGAACACGACACCGTCCGCAATGGCGTGGGTGTTTTTGACGTTTCTCACATGGGTGAGTTCTTGTTAAAAGGACCAAATGCCTTGGCGCTCATTCAAAAAGTTTGCACCAACGATGCAGCTGTTCTTTTTGACGGCAAAGCACAATACAGCTGTATGCCCAATGGCAAAGGCGGTATTGTAGACGACCTCATTATTTACCGCATCGACGCCGAAACCTACTTCATTGTCGTCAATGCCTCGAACATCGAAAAAGACTGGAACTGGATTTCCAGCCACAACGACCTCGGTGTCGAAATGCAAAACTTATCAGATCAATATTCTTTGCTTGCTATTCAAGGCCCTAAAGCGGCAGAAGCAATGCAAAGCCTCACCGCAATTGACTTGAGCAACATGACCTACTACACTTTCCAATACGGCACCTTTGCCGGCATTGAAAACGTGATGGTTTCTGCTACCGGCTATACCGGTTCTGGCGGTTTTGAAGTGTACGTTAAAAACGAAGATGCCGAAAAACTTTGGGATGCCGTCTTTAGTGCTGGCGCCAACTGGGGCATCAAGCCAATCGGCCTTGCTGCACGAGACACCCTTCGTTTAGAAATGGGCTTTTGTTTGTACGGCAACGACATCGATGACAGCACTTCGCCTCTAGAAGCTGGCCTCGGCTGGATCACCAAATTCACCAAAGACTTCACCGATTCCGAATTCTTAAAAGACCAAAAAGAAGCTGGGGTCACTAGAAAACTCGTTGCTTTTGAAATGGTAGACCGCGGAATTCCTCGCCACGACTACCCTATTTTAGATGCAAGCGGAGCCGTCATTGGCAAAGTAACATCAGGCACGATGTCGCCAAGCATGAAAATTGCGATAGGCCTAGGCTATGTGCATACTTCACACAGCGCACTCGATTCAGAAATTTTCATTGAAATCAGAGAAAAAGGAATCAAGGCAAAAGTAACCAAACTGCCTTTTTACAAGGCTTAAATTCAATCCCTAATGACCAACGCACCGCGTGGGTCGTCAGCTAATATTGCCGAGGGCTGCTTTTGTAAAGCGGCCCTTTGTTTTTTACTCGAGCGCATTTCAAAAAGATAGCTTTCCTTGCCCAGCGTTTTCAAATAGGCAATTTGCTCGGCTGTGATGTCCTTACTGCGCATCATCAGGCCACTAAGTGCCGGTACTTTTTCGAGTTGTTTGAGCCCTTCCACAAAAGTCACGGTAGAAAACACCACCTTGAAATCCTGACTGATTTGTGCCAACCAATTTGGATTTGATGAATCTAAAACGATTTGATCCCTGAACTCCAGAGGAATAGCGTACAATGCTTCCTTAAAAAGCTGCATATCGACATAACCTGCCGTACATTCATCCCAGTGCTTGAGATCTAGAATCAGCTGATGTTTGGGGCTTAGCAAAGGCCAAATTTGATCTAGGCGGGTAAGTTTTTCACGGCGCAAACTTTTGTAACGTACTTTTTCAAGCGTTTCATCCGTCTTTTCAAAAATACAACCAACGCCGTCAGTGTGAGCCTCTAATTTATTTTCATGGTAGAGCCATAGCGTTCCATCTTTGCTCATGCGAACATCGACCTCAACACCATCCATGGTAGGCAAACTCAAGGCCAATTCAACCGCCTCTAGCGAATTGTCGTGAAAAGCACTCATGCCGATATCCATTCCCATACCTGCATGACCAAAAATCTGTACTTCAGGGTAACTTTCTTGTTTGCGACAAGACCACAAGAGCAAACTCAGGATGAAAAGAAGAACCGAATGTTGGAGGATTTTATTCACGAAATAAAAAGTAATGTAATTGCAGCTGTGGGTTGAAAAAGATGGGCTTATTTTGATAATGAAGTCCAGACAAGGATTCCATAGCAAGCCCTGCAAAAAGCGCGACTCCCCATTCATGTTTTGGGCCAAAGGCTAAACCTAAACCACCATAAATACCTTGATGCAGGTCCAAAAAAGTCGTTTTTTGTATATCGCACTGATAACGAAACGAATAAAAAGGCAAAGCTTTATCGAACGGGTACTTGGTAATTGCATCTATCCAAAAAAGCCCTAGAGCAGGAGCCAGAGCACCTTGCAAACTGCGTTCAACCCCCAAGCCAAAATCCAGACCTAGGCCACCCAAATCAAAAGACTTCACTACTTTAACACTGAGCACCTGATCGTAACGATGAAGTGCAGCACCCACACCAAAAAACTGCTGGGCACGAACCTCGATAATGAAAGACAAGCACAAAAAAAGAAATAGTCGAGACCGCATGCGTGCAAAAATAAAAAAGGCCTTCGAGAGAAGGCCTTTTCGATTCAAATATATTTGTTGGCTTATACCAAACCTTGGTCAATCATGGCATCAGCTACTTTTACAAAGCCCGCAACATTGGCGCCTTTGACGTAATCGACATTGCCATCGGCATCTTTACCGTATTTAACACAAGCTTCGTGGATAGAAACCATGATGTTGTGCAAACGCTCGTCAACTTCTTCTGCCGACCAAGACAAGCGCAAAGAGTTTTGCGACATCTCGAGACCTGAAGTGGCAACACCACCTGCATTCGAAGCCTTACCTGGCGAGAACAATACTTTTGACGCTTGGAAAACAGCAATTGCTTCTGGTGTAGAAGGCATGTTGGCTCCTTCAGCGACACACATCACGCCATTGGAAACGAGTGCTTGCGCTTCTTCTCCGTTGAGTTCGTTTTGTGTTGCACATGGAAGTGCGATATGCGCTTTTACCTCCCAAGGACGCTTACCGGCTACAAACTGTGCTCCAGGGAATTGCTTTGCGTATTCGGAAATACGGCCGCGGCGCACATTTTTGAGGTCCATTACCCAAGCTAATTTTTCAGCATCAATACCAGCTGCATCGTAGATATAGCCTTCGGAATCTGAAAGTGTAACAACAGTTGCACCGAGTTGGGTTGCTTTTTCACAAGCATATTGCGCTACATTCCCTGAACCCGAAACAGCAACAATTTTACCGTTGAAAGATTCACCTTTAGTAGCTAACATTTCTTTTGCAAAATATACAGTACCGTAACCTGTTGCTTCTGGACGGATCAATGAACCACCCCAATTGCGACCTTTACCGGTCAAGACACCTGTAAATTCGTTGCGCAAACGCTTGTACTGACCAAACATGTAGCCAATTTCACGACCGCCCACACCGATATCGCCAGCAGGTACGTCGGTATCAGGACCAATATGACGAGCGAGCTCAGACATAAATGATTGGCAGAATTTCATGACTTCATTATCTGATTTGCCTTTCGGATCAAAATCAGAACCACCTTTACCACCGCCCATAGGCAATGTAGTGAGGGAGTTTTTAAAGATTTGCTCGAAGCCTAAGAACTTGAGAATAGATAGGTTAACTGATGGGTGAAAACGCAAACCACCTTTGTACGGCCCGATAGCACTGTTGAATTCAACGCGGTAACCGCGGTTTACTTGAATATCGCCTTTGTCGTCTAACCAAGGAATGCGGAAGATGATCGTGCGCTCTGGTTCTACGATGCGGTCGAGAATTTTTGCTGTTTTGTATTTCGGATTAGCCTCAATAAAAGGAATAACCGCCTCGGCTACTTCCTGAACCGCTTGCAAAAACTCTGGCTCGTGGCCGTTTTTTGCGCGAACACGATCCATGAAAGCCTCGATTTCTGCGTGATACTGATTTGACATAATAAATAAGGTGTTTTAGTTTGTAAACTTGGGCAAAAATAATTCAAAATAAGGTCCAAAAACCATCTTTTTTCAACATTTTATTAGTGTCAAAATGACACTAATTTAAAGCATAAATAAAAAGCATGAAGAGAAATTTGACCTTCGGCAAAAAAGTCGTTATTTTTACAACGCTCAAAGCAACCCATTCGCATGCTTTTACGTTTGAGCTGAGTACCTACTACTAGAATACAAACTACATGAAAATAAAATCTACTTTACTCGCAACTTTTTCAGGCATCTTATTCCTAGCGCTCACTCTACTGAACGCCACGAATTCAAATGCTCAAGGTCCTGTGACCTTATGCTTGGGTCAAGACGCTACTGTTTGCCCAGGTCAAGCTGTGATCATCAACAACTGTAATACCGGTACTACTCCCGGAACGGCTGCAGGCCTTTATCTCAACGCACCAACCAACGTGCAACTTTCAGACGACTCTTGGTCTGGTTCTGTTGCAATTGGTTTTCCTTTTAGCTTTTACGGCAACACCTACTCGCAATGTGTGATCGGTTCAAACGGCATCGTTTCGTTTAACCTTTCCAATGCCGGTGGTTACTGAAACGATGCCGTTTGAACCGATCACAC
>RDZL01000118.1 GCA_004295165.1 Flavobacteriia bacterium | reverse complement strand
GCATCAATACAAGTAACATGGTCAGCTGCGTTCCCAAATCAAGTTGAATACCATAAGCTTGGGCAATAGCCAAACTTGCAAATGTCATGTACATCATACTGCCATCAAGATTAAAACTATAACCTAACGGCAAAATGAAAGACACAATTTTATCCTTACAACCAAAACGCTCCAATTCACTGGTCAATTTTGGAAAAACCGCTTCACTACTCGTGGTACCGAAAGCAATCACCAACGGACTCACAATGCGCTTCAATAAGGTGAGGAGATGCTTGCGCAAGAAAATATAACCTACCAATAACAGCACTACCCAAAGTGATGCAATACCGACAAGGAAAGAACTGAAAAACTTGGTATAAGTGATCATCAATTCCGACACATCTTTGACAGCAAAAACTCCTGCAATGGCACCAAAAACACCGATTGGCGCAAATTTCATGACAAAATTGACCATTTTCAAGATGATGTGAGAAGTTTTATCTAGCGCCGTGATGACCGGTTTGACGTTATCGCCGATAGAAGCTGCAGCTAAGCCGAAGAAGATTGAAAAAATGACAATTTGAAGAATTTCATTGGTTGCCATCGCCTCAAACACGGATTTTGGAATGATGTGCTCAATGAAATGTTGGATAGAAAAATCTTGGGTTTTGTCTGTGACTTCAGCCACTGCCGTTTGATCAACATCTGATAAATTGACGCCTATTCCAGGTTGTAAAAAATTCACCCATAACAGTCCTATAATTAAGGAAATAAAAGAGGCGGTAAAAAACCAAGCCAAAGCCCTACCTCCAATTCTGCCGACAGATTTGATATCTCCGAGTTTTGCAATGCCTACTACTAGCGTTGTCAAGACTAAAGGCGCAATGATCATCTGGACCAGTCGGATGAAAATAGTAGCCAACAACTTGATGTGCGTGCTGAATTCTGCCGCTGTTGCTGCATTGAAATTAGAGTGAACGATTGCACCTAAGATACCACCGAGCACCATCGCCACTAAAATATAGAGCGTTAAACGGTTTTTCTTTGTTTTTTCTGGTGCTGTTGTGTGTGTACCTTCGTGCATATCTGATCAGATTTTTATTTGAATTCATGAAAATAGAAAAAAGCCAAAACATAGCAAGGAATTACTTGTATTAATCACAGTATTGAAGAATAATACAACCTGACATTTTGTATATTTGAAATCCAATCAACACATGGCTACACAACAAGAACTCGACTTCAATTTCAATGAAGATCAAATGCGCCTTAAAATAAGGGCGCTCGAACAAACATTAGAAAAAATCTATCTCGGCGGAGGCAAAGCCCGCATAGCCAAACAGCACGAAGCGGGAAAACTCACTGCCCGTGAACGCATAGACCAATTGCTAGATCCAAACACAGAACGCATCGAAATCGGTGCACTTGCAGGTCATGACATGTACGCTGAACACGGAGGTTGCCCTGGTGGTGGTGTAGCTGTTGTAATCGGATATATAAGTGGACGTCAGTGTATTGTAGTTGCCAATGACGCAACCGTCAAAGCTGGCGCTTGGTTCCCTATTACAGGTAAAAAGAACCTACGCGCGCAAGAAATTGCCATGGAAAACCGCTTGCCCATCATTTATCTCGTCGACTCAGCTGGTGTTTATTTACCCATGCAAGAAGATATCTTTGCAGACAAAGAACACTTCGGTCGAATTTTTAGAAACAACGCCAAAATGTCGGCAATGGGCATCACCCAAATTGCCGCCGTTATGGGCAGTTGTGTTGCAGGCGGCGCCTATTTACCTATCATGTCCGATGAATCGCTCATTGTAGACAAAACAGGTACCATTTTCTTGGCAGGATCCTATTTAGTCAAAGCAGCCATAGGCGAAGACATCGACAACGAAACCCTCGGTGGTGCCACAACCCAAACCGAAATCTCTGGCGTTTGTGACTATAAAGTAGCTGACGATAGCGCTTGCTTACTTAAAATCAGAGATTTAATGTCTCGAATTGGGCATCAAGACAAAATTGGCTTTGACCGCTGCGCAGCTATAGAACCTAAACGCGCTCCAATTGGCGCCTATGGCATCATTCCTGCAGATCGCTCCAAACCCTACGACACCAAAGCATTACTGCAAACCATTGTGGATGAAGGCTCTATGAGCGAATACAAGTCAGATTTTGGCAAAACACTGATCACAACCTACGCACGCATAGACGGATGGAGTGTCGGAATTATTGCCAACAACCGGACCGTCGTCAAGAACGCAAAAGGTGAAATGCAATTTGGAGGCGTGATTTATTCTGACAGCGCAGACAAAGCAGCTCGTTTCATTATGCTCTGCAACCAAAAACATATTCCTCTGGTCTTTTTACACGATGTGACTGGTTTTATGGTTGGTTCAAAAAGTGAACACGGAGGCATTATTAAAGATGGTGCTAAAATGGTGAATGCCATGGCAAACAGCGTTGTGCCAAAATTCTCCATTGTAATTGGAAACTCTTATGGCGCTGGAAACTACGCAATGTGTGGTAAAGCTTATGATCCCAAATTAATTGTGGCTTGGCCGACGGCAGAAATTGCAGTTATGTCAGGTGCTGCTGCGGCTAAAACACTGTTACAGATAGAGGTGGCAAAACTCAAAGCAAAAGGTGAAATCATAGATCCTGCTCGAGAAAAAACATTATTGGATGAAATCAAAGCGCGCTATGATGCCCAAATTTCACCATACTATGCAGCAAGCCGTTTGTGGTTTGACGCAATTATTGATCCAAAAGAGACAAGAAAAACCATTTCGATGCCCATCGATATGGTTTTTCTTGTCTCTTTTGGATC
>RDZL01000148.1 GCA_004295165.1 Flavobacteriia bacterium | reverse complement strand
ACCGGCATTGCGCTCACTGGTAGCCTTTTAGCTGTGTGCGGAAACTGTACTGGCGAAGCCAAATGCAGTTTCCGCACACAGCTAAAAGGCTACCAGTGCGCGCAATGCCGGTTTGTACTTCGTCTGCGATAAATAAAGCGTTGTTTGCGGTGCAAAGTGCTCTGGCTTGACGCATGTAGTCGTCGTTAGGGGTGTAGACACCTGCTTCTCCTTGTATGGGTTCTACTAAGAAACCAGCCACATTTGGTTGTGCCATTGCTTGTTCGAGCGCAGCGATGTCATCATAGGGGATGGATATAAAACCAGCCGGATACGGACCAAAATTTTTGTTGGAGTCTGGATCGGAGGAGAAAGAGACAATAGTGGTGGTGCGGCCATGGAAATTGCCTTCACAAACCACAATTTGGGCTTGATTTTCGGCAATACCTTTCTTTTCATAGGCCCATTTGCGACACAATTTAATGGCGGTCTCGACAGCCTCTGCTCCGGTATTCATCGGGAGGACTTTGTCAAAACCGAAATAGCTGGTTACGTATTTTTCGTAGTCGCCTAGGCAGTTATTGTAAAAAGCACGTGAAGTAAGTGCGAGCGTTTGGGCTTGATCGATAAGTGCTTGGGTAATTTTTGGATGCGCATGCCCTTGATTGACGGCGGAATAGGCCGAAAGAAAATCAAAATAACGCTTGCCATCTACATCCCAAACATAGACTCCTTCACCTTTTTCCAGGACAACCGGAAGCGGATGGTAGTTGTGGGCGCCATGCTGATCTTCTAAATCGATGTAGGCTTGCGATTTGCTAGATAGAGTTGTTGTTGATTGCATAAGGAGCAAAGATAAGGCAAACTTGTTTTTTTAGGAATATTTTAACAAGACTTTACCGCTAAGGAGCTAAATTTGTTTCATGCATTGGTCCAAGAGAGTCATTTTCTTTTTCACCTTAGTTGCTTTTTTGAGCAATCTCGCGTTTGGTATGTCCTTACCGCTTGTTCAGAAACACAATAATAGGGTGGTTGCCACGCGTGCAGACCACTCCCATTACAAACATCCATCCAACGAGCAGTTCTCTATTTCTGCGTGCGAATTCCTCGAAGAAATAGAAGAAGCGGAGCAAGAGACTGATTTCGATGAATTTTCGCTTCATGAGAAGCAGTCTATTTTTAATCAGCACTGTTCTTTTGTCTTTTTTGACACCAATTTTTACGAAACTGCTCATCCGGAATTTACGGGTAGGAATTTTTGCAATTGGCTTTATAAGAATCGACTAATTATTCATTTTCAGGTATTTAGGGTCTAGAAAGTAAGCGATACCCCTTCGTTTTACACTTTTTAAACCCAATTTATGCATAAGAAACACCAGCTCGAAGACAGCCTTCATGTCCTTGCGCATTACCTGCCCAGCCAGGCTCCATTAAAGGATTTTATCCACCACAATACGCTGCACGCCTTTCAAACCTTACCTTTTCATAAAGGCTTGCATGCAGCACAGCAATTTTTTGGTTTCCAGACTTATTTGTCTTTAGAGGCCTATCGCGATTTATATACACAGGGCGCCATCTCAGCTGCTAGTTTGGATCGTGCTGTAGCCGAACAAAAAGAACTGAGCAAAGACCAGCTTTTTCAATTTGAGCCAGAAACCGAAATCCCTACGGTTGTGGGTTCATACAGATTGCAATGGAAGAAAAAACTTGGTTTTGATTTAGATGCGCGCGTGCATCCGCTCTTGTTTCGCATCGTCAATTCATTTCTCGATCAAGGTATTGCGATTTGGCGCTTTCCGACCAATGGTTTGCCTTTTCTAGCCGCATTGAGACAAGTGGAGTCTGAAAATACAGCCTCTCTTTTTTCAGGTGAACGCGCTAGAAGTTGTTTTTTAAATCCGGGATTTACCCTTCAAGATGCGCTCGATTTATTAGTAGGAGACCAGCGTGCATTTGAGAATTATTTGTTCGATCAACAATTTGCCCATCCTGGCTATTCAGGCATGATTTCCCAAATTGCGAACAGACCCGATTTATTGGTTTTGAAGCGTGAAATCGCTTTTGCAGATTTTGTGCTCTTGGAATGTCTGTTGGAAATCGATGCCTTGGATCAGCACCATGGCAGCTGGATTCCAGCCGCTAAATTAGGTCTTGAAACGTATCAATTTGAGCCCAAACAAATACGATCTACCACCGCGCAAATGCTAAAATCTATTTGGCAAGACGCCTACGAATGGACCTACTACGATCAAGTGCTGGCCTCACTTCAACAAAAGGGGAGCCACGAGCAGCCAAAACCAAGTAGCATTGGTATCTTTTGTATCGATGACCGCGAATGTTCTATCAGAAGACACATAGAGCAGCTCCATCCATCTTTTCTCTCCTTTGGAACACCGGGTCATTTCAACATCGAAACCTACTTTCAAGCGCAGGGCTCTTTGCAACGCACCAAAATATGCCCAGCGCCAGTGCAGCCTACGCACTTAATTGTAGAACATTCTGTTGCTCAAAATAAATTGAAAGAATGGCATTTTGATACCCGTACGCATGGTTTGCTATTAGGTTGGGTATTGACACACACGTATGGGCTTTGGTCAGCATTCAAACTTGCATTAGGCATATTATGGCCGTCAAGAAATACAATGGCTGTTTCATCTCAACAGCACATGAATCCGTTATCAACACTTAGTGTCGAAAATTTGAACGCGCAAGTAACTTCTGATGGATTGCAAATAGGTTTCACCATCGCGGAAATGACAGCTCTTGTTGGCGATTTGTTCAGGAGTATTGGCTTACAAGATAATTTTGCGCCGCTTATTTACATCGTTTCACACGGTTCGAGCAGCGCCAATAATACGCATTATGCAGGTTATGATTGTGGTGCTTGCTCTGGTAGGCCAGGATCAGTTAATGCCAGAGCATTTGCATTGATGGCCAATCATGCGGCTGTGAGAAAAGCACTTCGGGCCATTGCAATCGATATCCCTGATCAAACACATTTTGTTCCCGTCATGCAGGATACTGCCAAGGATGAGTTTGTTTACTACGATCTTCAACAAATCCCGGCACATTTAGCAGGTTTATTTGAATCGGACCGACTGATTTTTGCGCAAGCAAGTGAACTTAATGCAGTGGAGCGCTCCAAAAAATTCATGACGATCAATTCACAGGGCAAACCCCATCAAATTCATCAAAAGGTACAGTTACGGACGGTTTCCTTATTTGAGCCACGTCCGGAATTGAATCACGCCACTAATGCCTTGTGCATTGTAGGTCGTCGACAATTTTCACGCGATGTGTTCCTCGACCGCAGGGCTTTTTTGAATTCTTACGATTACCGCATTGACCCGACAGGTGAGTTGCTGAGTGGTATTCTAAACGCCGTGGCTCCTGTTTGTGGAGGCATCAACTTGGAATATTATTTTTCGAGAGTAGACAACGAACAATTGGGCGCTGGCTCCAAACTTCCGCATAATGTGATGGGCTTGTTGGGCGTAGCAAATGGCGTGGATGGCGACCTCAGAACCGGATTGCCGAGTCAGATGATTGAAATTCACGATCCCTACCGCCTGATGCTCGTTATCGAGCAAAAGGCCAAAGTTGTATTTGATGCGATTTCTCGCCAACCAAGCACTTATGAATGGTTTGCAAACGAATGGGTGCGTTTGGTTTGCTTTGATCCCGAGGAAAAGCATTTTTTCGTTTTTCAAAAGGGTCAATTTTTGCCTTATGGAATGGTTGAACCTTCAAAATTAGCCTCATGAATACTACTTATTTTGTTCATGGGTTTTTAGGCCTGCCCATTCTAGGTTTCTTGATCAGTTTGTTGCTGTCGTCCAAAAAAGAGGGAGCCCTTTCTGTTTTGAGCTACAGCACAGCATTTTTGCAATTGCTTTTTGTTGTGGTTTTTACAGGATTTTGGTTGCTTCATGGCGCCGAGCCGGTTCAGTTCAAAGAGATTTCTGTGTATCGTTCAGCAAACTATGACTTTTTTATAGATTTTTTGGTCGATAAACTCACCTTGACATTTGCCTTTTTGGGTGCCTCGCTCACTTTTTTAATTACGATTTATTCTCGTTATTATTTGCACAGAGAGAGCGGTTTTAAGCGATTTTTTAACACAATTCTTTTTTTCAATATTGGCTATTCCATCATTATTTTTTCAGGTAATATGGAGACACTTTTTATTGGTTGGGAAATCCTCGGCGTATCATCCTTCTTATTGATTGCTTTTTATCGAGAGCGCTTGTTGCCCGTCAAAAATGCATTGAAGGTTTTTTCAGTTTATCGAATTGGTGATATCGGCATTATCCTTGCCATGTGGTTGTTGCACCATTTTTGGCACGAGAATGTCACCTTTTTAGAAATGAATCGGACTGCTCCGCTGCATGCGCATTTAGCCCAGAATTCCGGTGTTGGTTTGCTCATTGCGACGCTGTTTTACATTTCAGCGGCAGCCAAATCCGCACAACTCCCTTTTTCATCTTGGCTGCCCCGCGCAATGGAAGGTCCAACGCCCTCAAGTGCCATATTTTACGGCTCGATGTCGGTGCATATTGGCGCATTTTTACTTTTGCGCACCTTGCATTTTTGGGAAAATCAGCTGTATTTTAAATTTGGTTTGGTCTTCGCGGGTCTCCTTACAGCTGTAATTGCCACTGTCATAAGCAGGGTGCAGAGTACTGTTAAAAGTCAGATTGCGTATGCATCAGTTGCTCAGATCGGCCTCATTTTTATCGAAATTGCATTTGGCTGGGAGAACATCGCACTTTTACACATCCTTGGAAACGCCTTCTTGAGAACTTATCAATTGCTCATTTCTCCCTCAATTGTGAGTTATAAAATCCGCGAGCAATTATATGAAATGCCTGATGAGGTGCTTAAAAGTAGTTGGTTGAAGGGATGGATGGATCGTTATTATGTGCTCAGCCTAAAAGAGTGGAATCTAGATAACGGTCTTTACAGCGTCTTGTGGAATCCCTTGAAAAAAATTGGTAGGGGATGGAAGGTTTTGAACTTTCGCTTTGTTTTTTGGCTGATGGCACTCATCTTAGGAATTGGTCTGCTATTGCGTTTCAATGAAGCAATCCTTGCACCAATGGTCAGGGAACGCCTGCCATTTTTCTTTGCTTTTTGGGGCTTTTTAATGGCAGTCAAAGCTTTTACTGAAAGAGATTCGGTACGCAAAAGCTTGACTTTGATTATGTTCAATCACGTTTCCATTTCTTTGGGTCTTTCATTCAATGCCCATTTTGATAATGGGCATCACATTTGGTACCTCAGTGGAATTATATTGGCTTGGGCCATCGGTTATCTCCTGCTGACCCACATGAGAAAAACTGAATGGATCAGTTTGGATAATTTTTACGGACACATCTATGAATACCCCAAAACGGGATTTGTATTGCTTCTTGTATGTCTCGGTTTATCTGGATTCCCCATTACGCCCTCCTTTGTTGGGGAGGATTTGATTTTTTCTCATATCGAGTTGAATCAAATTGGCCTTGCCTTTTTTACCGCTTTTAGTCTTGTCATCAATGGCTTGGCCACAATGCGCATCTACGCCCGTGTGTTTCTTGGCCCACACATTAAAAACTACCATCAAATTGCTAAACGCTCATCTTAAATAATACACGATGAAAAATAATATTTTAAACGCTATCGAAATCAATCAGTTAAAGAAGCATTTGAAGGCTGACATGCTTTCTGGATTTTTGGTCTTTTTACTTGCTTTACCCTTAAGTTTGGGCATTGCCAAAGCCAGTGATTTTCCGCCAATTTATGGTCTTATTTCGGCCATGTTTGGAGGTGTGCTGGTGTCTTTTATCATGGGCGCTCCACTCACCATCAAGGGCCCAGCAGCTGGTTTAATTGTCATTGTGGCAGGCTCCGTTGCAGAATTGGGTCATGGCAATAACGAGCAGGGTTGGCACTTAGCTTTAGGTGCTATCATTGTTGCGGGTGCGCTACAAGTACTAATGGGTTGGTTCAAATGGGGAAAATACACTGACCTCTTTCCGCTTTCGGCCGTACATGGCATGCTTGCTGCCATTGGGATCATTATCATCAGTAAACAAGTTCATGTGCTCGCTGGTTTTTCACCTACTACAGCGCAAGGTAAACCGATGACAGAACCACTAGAACTTCTAGCTGAATTCAAAACGACGCTTCCAAATTTCTTCATGCATTGGCAGATCACGATGATTGGATTGGTTTCATTAGCCATTGTTTTTATATGGCCTTATTTTAAAAACTCAATAATAAGAAAAATCCCATCCGCTTTGGTAGTGATTTTAGTATCTATTGCGCTTGTTAAAGTCTTTGCAATTCACAATACAGATACATTTAAACCTTTACTTTCTTTTGATAAAGCACTTTTTGAAATCTTGCGCATCAATGAAAGTTTTGAGGGCTTCAATCAGTTTGGAACCTTTATCAAGTTTGTGATCATGTTTGCCTTAGTGGGTTCTCTTGAATCTTTACTTACCGTAAAAGCTGTTGATTTACTCGACGCCCAAAAGCGAAAATCTAATTACAACAAAGACCTTATGGCTGTTGGATTTGGAAATATGTTAGCCGGAATTTTTGGTGGGCTACCCATGATATCCGAAGTGGCACGTTCCTCGGCTAATGTGGCGAATGGTGCGCAATCGCGTTGGGCCAATTTTTTTCACGGTTTGTTTATCTTGCTCTTTTTGATTGTAGATGTCTCATTTAGCGATATGATTCCGCTTTCTGCCTTGGCTGCATTGCTGATTGGTGTAGGTTGGAAATTGGCGCACCCTAGAGAATTTGGCTCAGCTTTAAAAATTGGCGCCGACCAATTGTTGGTATTTTGTACAACAGTAATTGTCACTTTGGCTACCGATTTGCTCGTTGGCATAGGCGCAGGAATCCTCTTGAAAATGGCACTACATTTGGCGAGAGGAGTTCGATTTGCTGCACTTTTCAGTTTGCGGCTGGTCAATAGTAAGGGAGTGATTCAAGTAGCATCACCTTTGGTATTTACTAACTTTTTGAGTCTTCAAAAGGTACTACTCGAACAAAAACTAACTGATGAGTTACATATTGATTTGATGCAGTGTAGTTTCATCGATCATACTTCATTAGAAGCACTACATTTGTGGCAAGCAGACTTCAAAAATGCTGGAGGTCATCTCAATTTGATCGGATTACAAGAGTTTACAGCAATGCACAAGTCCAAGCATCATGCAGCCGCAAGGCGTAAATAAGGCGAAATGAAAATATTTTTGATTCTTTCGAGTATGGTTTTTATTTTTTCAACCTACGCTCAAAAAACCATAGACGACCAACTTCACGGTTGGGTAGTCTACCAAGGCAATCACAAGCTCAACAGAAAATTTGACTTGCATACCGAATACCAATGGCGCAGAGCAGATGGTTTTGCCGATTGGCAGCAATCATTGGCTAGGGTAGGTCTAGATTATAAATTGAATCCGAACTGTACTGTTTCTGGTGGTTATGCTTGGGTCGTTTCTTATCCTTATGGAAGTCAACCTATAGTCAATCAAACCAACGAAAACCGTATTTGGCAACAGGTTATTTTAAAACAACCAATTGGTTACCTTCAAGTACAACATCGCTACAGGCTTGAGCAGCGATGGATAGACACCTTGTTTCGCCAGCGTATTCGTTACCGCGCGCAATGCATTATTCCGTTGCAAAAATCCTATCTGGATCATGGAAAAGGGCTTTTCATGAATGTGAACGATGAGGTTTTTCTGGGCTTTGGCAAGGGAATCGGAAAAAACATCCTGGACCAGAACCGCTTTATTGCGGCAGTTGGCTATCAGTTCAGTCCAAATTTCAATTTTCAGATGGGTTACTTGAATCAATTTGTGATCAAGCCCGATGGCTTACACATGGAACGCAATCATACCATTTGGGCAAGCGTAGTATACAACCTCAATTTTTCGAAATAAGCATAACGTTTCATTTTTTAGAGCGTAAGCCGCCCCAAAAAGGCGGCTTTTTTTTATCTTTCAAGAAAAAAAATTGAAAAGAAGAGATTTTATTCAGAAAACAAGTGTACTAGCTGCCGGAGCCTTGCTGCTTCCCGAGCAAGCCCTCTCCTTTGATTCCGGCACTAAAACGCGCGTCCGTTTAGGCTTTATCGCTACGGGCTTTCGCGGCCAGACGCACATAGAGGAAATGCTCAAGCGCTCAGATGTAGATATCATAGCGCTGGCAGATCCCGATCCGCGCATGATCAAGGATGCATTGGCTTTGATTGAAAAAGCCGGACGACCTGCACCTGTGGTTTATCAAAATGGCCCAGAAGATTACCTCAACTTGCTTACCCGAACAGATATAGACGCCGTATTCGTTTCTTCGCCATGGGAATGGCATTTGCCACACGGCATTGCCGCAATGAAAGCGGGAAAAATTGTCGGGATGGAAGTGGGAGGTGCCATGAAACTAGCAGATTGCTGGGCTTACGTCAAGACCTCCGAACAAACCAAAGTACCCATCATGCCATTAGAAAATGTGTGTTATCGCCGCGACGTCATGGCGATTCTGCATATGGTGCGCAAGGGCTTTTTTGGTGAAATCGTTCATGCACAAGGCGGTTACGAGCACGACCTTCGCGGCGTGCTTTTCAACGACGGCAAGAGCGCTTACAACTCAGGTGTTGAATTCGGTCAAAAAGGATACAGTGAAGCCGCATGGCGCACCAATCATTACCTCAATCGCAACGGCGAACTTTACCCCACACATGGCTTAGGACCTGTAGCCACCATGCTCGACCTCAACCGCGGCAATCGCTTGGTTCGCCTAAGTTCTTTTTCGAGTAAAGCGCGCGGCTTACACGAATATATTGTCAAACATCCGAAGGGCGGTGAGGCGCACCCGAATGCGCAAATCACCTTCAAGCAAGGCGATGTCGTGACCACCCATTTGCAATGTGCCAATGGTGAAACGATTATCTTAACGCACGACACCAGCTTGCAGCGCCCATATAATTTAGGTTTCAGGGTGCAAGGAACCAAAGGTATTTGGCAAGATTTCGGCTGGGGCGACCCCGAACAAGGCCATATCTATTTTGAAGATGCCATGAAGCATTCGCACCGCTGGGACAACACCAAATCATGGCTCGAGGCACACGACCATCCATTGTGGAAGCAGAATGCAGCGGCTGCCGAGTCCTCTGGCCACGGCGGCATGGATTATTTTGTTGACAACGCATTTATAGAGTGCATCAAGCAAAATCAACCTTTTCCACTAGATGTCTATGATTTAGCAGCTTGGTATGCCATTACGCCACTGAGCGAAAAGTCGATTGCTGAAAATGGTGCCCCGCAAGAAATCCCTGATTTTACAAAAGGCACCTGGAAAACACGCAAACCTATATTTGGCTTCGATGCAAACTACTGAAACGGCGTTGGTTATCTTGGCAGGTGGCCTAGGTTCGCGCTTTGGCGGCGCCAAGCAAATTGAACCTTTTGGTGCGCAAGGGCATTTTCTCTTTGAATATGCTTGTTACGACGCTATGCAAGCTGGTTTTCAGAAGGTTTTTATCATTGTTCGGCCCGGAATGCAAGAAATAGTGGCCCAACAACTCAACCGCTGGATGCACGCGCAGCGCTACGAAATCATTATTCAAGAACAAGCCCGCCCAAAACCATGGGGTACTGCCCATGCCTTGCATTTTCTGTACGGTAAATGGGAGGGCGCCTTTTTGGTGCTCAATGCAGACGATTACTACGGGCCAAGTATTTGCCAACGCGCTTCTGAGTTGGTGCAAGACGGCGTTGCAGCAGCTGCGTTGGCCTTTGAGTTGGGCCCCACTCTGAGTCCGCATGGGCCTGTTGCTCGAGGTATTTGTCAAAGCCATGATTCCTATCTCAGCGAGATAGAAGAAGTATTGAAATTAGCGGATAATAATGGTTTGATCACCGATGAACACGGACGTATTTATGCTCCCGATACACTGATCTCCATGAATGCGTGGTTGCTGTCCGGTACTTTCTTGGAGCAGTTGGCTTCCAAAGTGCAGGCGTTTTTAAACCTCCACAATGGAAATGATCAAATCGAGATTTACCTCCCTAAAGTGCTACATGAAATGATCACAGCAGGCAGTATTCACATCAAAGTAGCAGCGATGCCCTCCGCTTGGTTTGGCATTACATATGCCGCAGATTTGACACTTGCCCAAGCAAAAATAAGTGCATTGGAAGGTTTGCAGTATCCACTTGAATTCCCTTTATGGACCTAAGAGGATTGTTGCAGCTGCACTGGGATCTTTCTCCTTCTCAGGTTGTCCTGCTTACCGAAGGCTTGATCAATCAGACCTGGTTGGTAAGGAGTGCTACCGCTGACTTCATTCTGCAAGAAATCAATACTGCAGTTTTTCAAGCGCCGGTTGTACTTCAAGCGCAGTTAGTGACACTTTCTTTATCCATACAACTCCCCGATTTAGTTCCGCTCCAATACATCAGTACCAGAAAAGGTTCCGCTTTGGTACAGATAGAAGATAAAACCTATCGCTTACTGAAAGCCATTACGCCAAGTAAGACATTGTCAGCGGTTACTGCTCAAAACGCGCAGCTTGCAGCAGCTGGGCTACTTTCATTTCACAAAGCGCTCCAATCAGTTTGGGCTGCAGATTGGAAGGCGCCAATAGCACATTTTTTGGATGTTGATTTTCGGCTGCAAGCTTACGAAAGTGCCAAATCACTGGCGCGAGAATCAAGAAAGTCTAGCGCTGCAGGGCTCATTTCACAATTAGAGGCAGATTGGGCAGCGCTCTTAGCTTGGAAACAGTTATCAGTAGAATCTGAGCAGGTTTTGATCCATGCAGATCCGAAATTGGGCAATTTTTTGTTCCATCCAAATGGCAAACAAGTGAGGGCGCTCATCGATTGGGATACCATTCAGCTGGGCAGCCCTTTTTACGATTATGGCGACATGATCCGCTCTTTTTGCAGTCGCGGAGAAGACGCAGCCGAGCATACGCCATTATTTAAGGAAGAAATTTTTGAAGTATTGGTGGCTGCTTTTGCGGTAGATGAAGACAAACTGTATACCGCAGCGATGGGCGTCATTTTGGTACAAGCGCTGCGCTTTCTAAGCGATTACCTGCAAGACGACTGCTATTATAAAGTCCTGGACGAGGAGCATAACCTCAGGCGCACAGCCAATCAGTTGCGTTTAGCCGCAGAATTGAAAAACTATTGGCTCACCACTCGTAGGCCAACTCACTGAGCCATTTGCCTTGGCAGCGCAGTGTTTGTTCGATGAGGTCGCGCACGCAGGTTTTACCTCCTAAAAATGGACTTTGGTAGTGAACGTTCGCCTTGACATCACTAACAGCATCTTGCGGACACGCAGCCACGCCAGCTTTGCGCAAAACGGGGATATCTGGAATGTCGTCGCCCATGTAGGCGATTTGTTGATCTGAAAGCGCATATTCGGCCTTGATTTGCTCGTAGCGCTCGAGTTTATTGCGCGCCCCTAAATAGACGTCGTGCACACCCAAGCCAATTAATCTTTTTTTCACTTCAGGTGATGAACCTCCGGTGATGCAAAATATTTGATAGCCCATTTTAACGGCATATTGCACTGCGTAACCATCTTTGGAATTGAGTGCACGCACAATTTCGTCGTTGATGAGATAGACCTTGCCGTCGGTAAATACGCCGTCGACATCAAAAATAAAGGTGGTGATGTCGTTGAGTCTTTGTTTGTAGCTAAGCATGTGAGAAGAGATCTTGAATTCTTTTGGTCAGACAATCGTAGACTGCTAATTGTTCGGGATTGAGCGCGGCACGGTGGCGATCAAGTGTATTTTGATCGTGGCGTAAGGCTGGGCCAGTTTGCGCGTGCTCAGGACCAAGTAAAATGGCTTTGGCGATGGTTTCGTTGAGCAGCGGATAAATGGGTGTCATGTCTAGGTTGGCTTCGCCAAGTATTTTGCTGGCTTCTAGCAATAAGAGGTTTCCAAAATTATTGACAAATACGCCCGCCAAATGATATTGCGCTCGCTGGGCCGAGCCGCAAACTTGGAACTGAGCACCTAATTGTTGTAAAAAGTTGCTGATGCGCTGCAGTACGAGGTCATTTTTACCTTCGATCATGAAGGGAATATCTGAAACGAGGAGGTCCCGACCTTTGGAAATACTTTGGTAAGGGTAACACACCCCGAGTTGTTGGTGTGCAAAAAGCTTGATGCTCGGGCTACCGGCAGTGTAGGCGGCAATTTGCTGCGGTTTTAACTGCGCAATGATTTCGGGTAGGGCATCGTCAGAAACACACAGCAAGATGAGCTCAGCGTGGAGTTCCGAAAGCTGGGCTACATGCTGGGTATGGTGTTTAGCAGCAAGTTGTTCGGCTAGCTCTTGGTTGCGTGCATAGATGCCCGTAATTGGAATGCCTGCTGCATTTGCCAAGCGCAACAAGGTTTGTGCAACTTTACCAGACCCGACAATGCCAATTTGTATTGCGTGCATTTATTGTCCGTGACACTGTTTGAATTTCTTACCGCTTCCGCAAGGGCAAGGGTCGTTGCGGTTGATTTTCACCTCGGCTACAACGGGTTGCTTTTTCTCGACTTCTCTAGGAGCTGGCGCCGAATTGGCGATGGCCTCTTGGTTACTCGTTTGGGCTTTGTCGTAGTTGTTTTGGTGGTCTTCTTGGTTGGTGCTTTGGATTTGTTGCTCTACGGGGACGTCCATGCGCATGAGCAAGTCAAGCGCTTCTTCGTTGAGGCGATTGAGCATGCTGCGGAAGAGCTCATAGGACTCCAATTTATAGATGACAAGTGGGTCTTTTTGCTCGTATTGTGCATTGCGCACAGCAGAGCGGAGGTCGTCCATTTCTCTGAGGTGTTCTTTCCATTCGTCGTCGATTTTGCTCAGTAGCACGTTGCGCTCAAAGTATTTGCTGATGACGCGACCTTCTGATTGGTAAGCTTCTTCTAAATTAACGATGAGTTGCATTTGGCTGCGGCCGTCGGTGAGCGGGAAAACGATGTTCTTGTATTGTTGAGACATGGTTTCAAAGACATGTTTGACCTGCGGATAGGCCATGCGCGCAATTTTCTCGCACTTGCGTTCGTAGGCCTCGCGCAGCGCAGCATAAACGCGTTCAGTGAGTTCGGATGTGCTGAGTTGCTGGAAAGTAGCTTCGTCTACCGGTGTTTCAATACCGATGAGGCGCAAGAGCTCGAGTTCAAACTCTTGAAAAGGTAATTTGGAACAAGTAGCTACGGTGTTTTCGCAATGATCGTAGAACATGTTGTCGATGTCGATGTCGAGGCGGTCTCCGTAGAGTGCGTTTCTGCGCTTGCGGTAAATGGCCTTGCGCTGAGCGTTCATGACGTCGTCGTATTCCAAGAGGTTCTTGCGCATTCCGAAGTTGTTCTCTTCTACTTTTTTCTGAGCGCGCTCGATGGATTTAGAGACCATTCCGGCTGTAATGACTTCGCCTTCTTTGAGGCCCATGCGGTCCATGATAGATGCAATTCGCTCCGAACCAAATTTGCGCATGAGGTCGTCTTCTAAGGAGACAAAGAAACGTGAAGATCCTGGATCACCTTGGCGACCAGCGCGTCCGCGCAACTGGCGGTCTACGCGGCGGGAGTCGTGGCGCTCCGTACCGATAATGGCCAAACCACCAGCTTCTTTGACGCCCTCGCCGAGTTTGATGTCGGTACCGCGGCCCGCCATGTTAGTGGCAATGGTTACTGTTCCGGCCAAACCAGCATTGGCTACAATTTCAGCCTCTTTTTGGTGATATTTAGCGTTGAGTACTTGGTGCTGTATTTTTTTCATTTGGAGCATGCGCGAGAGCAACTCAGAAATTTCTACTGTAGTGGTACCCACAAGTACAGGACGTCCTTTGGAAACGAGGTCTTCGATTTCGAGGATAATGGCGTTGTATTTTTCTCGGGCTGTTTTGTAGACGAAGTCGTCTTGGTCTTTGCGCGAAATAGGGCGGTTGGTCGGGACCACAACAACGTCTAGTTTGTAGATGTCCCAGAATTCGCGCGCTTCGGTTTCTGCCGTTCCGGTCATGCCCGCAAGTTTGTGGTACATGCGGAAATAGTTCTGCAGGGTAATAGAAGCATAGGTTTGTGTAGCAGCCTCTACGGTGACGTTTTCTTTGGCTTCAATAGCTTGGTGCAAACCGTCAGAGTAGCGTCGGCCCTCCATAATACGGCCCGTAGATTCGTCTACAATTTTGACTTTGCCGTCCATGATGACGTATTCCACTTCTTTCTCAAAGAGCGTGTAGGCGCGCAAGAGTTGGCTTACGGAGTGAATGCGCTCCGATTTGATGGAATATTCTCGGACCAAAGCATCTTTGCGCTCGAGGTAGGCTTCTTTTTCTAAAGCTTCTTTCTGGAGTTTGGCAATTTCTGAACCGATGTCTGGCATGATGAAGAAATCGCGGTCGTCTTTGCCCGATACGAGGTCAATGCCTTTATCGGTGAGTTCGATGGAATTATTTTTCTCGTCGATGACAAAGAATAAATCGACGTCGATTTTCTTCATGTTTTTGCCTTGTTCGGCCATATAGAAATTTTCGGTCTTTTGGAGGTGTACTTTGATGCCTGGCTCAGATAAAAACTTGATGAGCGCTCTGTTTTTAGGCAAGCCGCGGTGTGCGCGCAACAAAGCAATTCCGCCTTCTTCTAGTAGGCGTTTTTGTTCGTTTTTGTCTGGGTTGGGCTCATTGATGACACTCAGCATTTTTTTGGCGTCGTTGAGACACTGTTGTACGAAAGCTCTTTGGGCTTCTACTACGCGTTCGATGCGCGGCTTGAGTTCGTGGAATTCGTGCTCGTCGCCTTTAGGCGTTGGCCCTGCGATGATGAGCGGCGTACGGGCGTCGTCAATTAATACGGAATCGACCTCATCTACAATCGCAAAATGGTGCTTGCGCTGCACGATGTCGTCTACGTGGCCCGCCATGTTGTCGCGCAGGTAGTCAAAGCCGAATTCGTTGTTGGTACCGAAGGTGATATCGGCCATGTAGGCTTGGCGACGGCGCTGAGAGTTGGGTTGGTGTTTGTCGATGCAGTCTACGCGCAAACCATGGAATTCGTAAAGTGGGCCCATCCATTCGGCATCGCGCTTGGCGAGGTAGTCATTGACGGTAACCACGTGAACTCCTTTGCCAGAAAGGGCGTTGAGGTAAACGGGTAAGGTGGCGACCAGGGTTTTACCTTCACCGGTTTGCATTTCGGCGATGTTGCCGCGGTGCAAGACAGCACCACCCATGAGCTGAACGTCGTAGTGAACCATAGCCCATTTGATTTTGTTGCCAGCGGCGGTCCATTCGTTGTGCCAAATGGCGCGGTCGCCATCTAGGCTGATGCCGTCTCGGGCTGCAGCAAGTTGGCGGTCAAAATCCGTGGCACTAACGTTGAGTTGGCCGTTTTCGGCCCAGCGGCGTGCGGTTTCTTTGACCACAGCAAAAGCTTCAGGTAAAATAACGAGTAATTCTTCTTCGATGCGCTCGTCGATAGACTTGACCATTTGGTCAATTTGCTCGTAGAGTTTTTCTTTTTCTTCGAAAGAAGTTTGGAGGTCTGCGGCTTTGGCCTGGAGGTCTGCGAGATTTGCTTCTAATTCGGCAATGGCGTTGCGAACTTGTTCTTGAAAACCGCGGGTTTTGTCGCGGAGTTGGTCGTCGGAAAGGGTTTTGACGCTTTCCCAAGCGGTGTTGGCTTTATCTACGAAAGGCCAGTATTCTTTGCGGTCTTTTGCGGTCTTGTCTCCGAAAATAGATTTGAGTAAATCTCCGATCATGTCTGTGTTGAATTTAGCGAAGCTCAAAATTAATGAATTCTATGGATTTTAGCCTTATATAAATCCGATTTCAGCTATCTTTGTGGCATGCATGAATTAATAGTTATCCTCGATTTTGGTTCTCAATATACCCAACTGATTGCCAGAAGAATCCGCGAACTCAATGTTTATTGTGAAATCCACCCCTGGAACAAAATTCCAACGCTGGGCAGCAATGTCAAAGGCGTTATCCTTTCGGGTAGTCCGTTTTCTGTTCGCGATCCGCAGGCTCCTCAGCCAGATCTTTCGGCCATCAAAGGCAAATTACCTCTTCTAGGCGTTTGTTTTGGTGCACAGTATCTATCGCATCATTTTGGCGGCGAAGTACTTCCTTCCAATACCAGAGAATACGGTCGTGCGCACCTTTCTTTCCTCGACACCAACAACGTACTCACCAAAGGCCTGACCCAAGGTTCTCAAGTCTGGATGTCTCATGGAGACACCATCAAGAAAATTCCAGCCAATTACCAAATCATTTGCTCTACCCACGACGTAGAAGTAGCGGGTTACGCCATTGAAGGCGAGCAAACTTTTGGCATTCAGTTTCATCCTGAAGTATACCACTCCACAGAAGGCAAAACGCTTTTGCAAAACTTCATTGTCGATGTTTGCCATTGCGCCTGCGACTGGACCCCCGACTCCTTTATCGAAGAAACAACTGCCCGTTTGCAAGCACAACTCGGCAACGACAAAGTTATTCTCGGCCTTTCTGGCGGCGTTGACTCCTCGGTTGCAGCCGTGCTCTTGCACAAAGCCATTGGCCCAAACCTTCATTGCATTTTTGTAGACAACGGCTTGTTGCGCAAAAACGAATTCGAAGAAGTTTTGGCCTCTTACCAAGGCATGGGCCTCAATGTGAAGGGCGTCAATGCTTCGGAGCGTTTTTATAGCGCACTGAGCGGCCTCACCGATCCAGAACTCAAAAGAAAGGCTATCGGCAAAGTATTTGTCGATGTATTTGACGAAGAATCCAAATTGGTCGAAAATGCCAAATGGCTCGGCCAAGGCACCATTTATCCTGATGTCATCGAATCGGTTTCTGCTACCGGAGGCCCGTCTCAAACCATTAAATCTCACCACAATGTAGGCGGTTTACCAGACTACATGAAGCTTCAGGTTGTAGAGCCTTTGCGTTTGCTCTTCAAAGACGAAGTGCGTCGCATTGGCCGATCTTTACAAATAG
>RDZL01000117.1 GCA_004295165.1 Flavobacteriia bacterium | reverse complement strand
CGCACGGGGTCTATGGCCATTGAGGTCAGGAATTGATGCTGGGCTCCCTTGTCTTGATTGACTTGAATCGGCGCCGACCATGTGGTGCCACCATCTGTCGATTTGAGCAACCAGACATCGGTATTTGCTGTACCGTTTCGCTGATCGCACCAATTGAGGTAAAGGGCTCCGTTATTGGGGCCACCGCTCAAATCAGACATTAAAAAAGGTAAACCGTTGGCGCGGTAGATACCCGGGATTTGGATGTCCCAACCGCCGACGTGATCGGCAAGTTTGCGTTCTTCGGACAACCAAGTGAGGCCGCCGTCTGTAGATTTCTGAAACATGATGCCGCGCGGGCCGGTCCAGCAGACATAAAGCTCTCCATTGGGACCGAGCGCAGGCACGGCGCCCTCTACGGTGTTGTCTCCATCGAGGCAATCGCCGCCAAACTTGGATATCCTCACGGGATCCGACCAACTTTCACCTCTGTCAATGGACTTTGAAAAGACAATGATCGAGGTGTCTTTGGGGTCGGGAGAGTCATAGGCGTCAAATTGCGTCCAGGTCATGTAAAGCACATTTATTTTGGGATCGATGACCACCCAATGTTTGTCTTGGACTTTTGTACCGTTGGGCTTTGGAAAAGTTCCTTTTGAAAATTGACCCGGCTTGTCTGATACCTGACACACGATGCGATCTAAGTGGCTTCCTTTGGTGTAATCACTTAAGTGAAAGTAGTATAAACGACCGCTGTTGTCATATTGCAAAACCGGATCGCCATAGACCCCATAAGGGCTCTTGAGTGCACTTGATTTCCAAGTTTGGCCACCATCGGTAGAAAAGTGATAGCCCTGTAGTACGGTTCCGGCGGTAATTTCTTGCGGATTGCGCGGATTAATGGCAATTGAAGGTTCGCATTCGTTGAAGGCATATTTGGCAGCAACGGGCGGAATTTGAATGTTTTGAACAGGTTGAGCTAACAAACCTGGGGCGAGGAGGCTAACGAAGCCAATAAAGAAGAAGTGGCGCATTTGCATCCTTGATTTGAAGTGAAAATTGAGGTTTGGCAAAGGTTTTCATGGCACATTTTGTCGTGAAGACCTTTCCATCTCTAGCCAATAACAATTCGATTGTGGCACCAGGCTGGAGGTTATTGTATTTGTTCTCTAGAGCGGCTTTATCGATTCTGTAGCCGTCGCAAGCAAGGATTTCGTCGCCAACATTGATTCCGGCATCCTCTGCAGCAGAGCCACTGCGCACCGTACGCACTATGAGTACTTCTCCCGATTCAAGGGCTGCACCAAAATTGGTGAGCGTGCTGGTCTGATCCATGACTTTGATGCCCATTGGTTCAAAATACTTTTGGTACGGAATGATTTGCGTCCCGTTGACGTAATTGGTAAAAAACGAGCGCATGTCTTCACCACAATAATTTGATAGCTCCAATTCAAACTCTTGCTCCGTAAAACCACGCTTTTGTTCGAGCGCATACTTCTTGTAGAGCAATTGCATGAACCCATCTAAACTTTGTTTGCCCTTTGATTTTTGTATAATGAATGCATCGAGTACGGCCCCTAAAACCGCTCCTCTCGAATAATAGGTCATTGTGGTATTGCCAGAATTCTCGTTTGGTCTGTAGGCCTTGATCCAGGCATCAAAACTGGCGTGAGCAACCGGTTGAACACGCGATCCGGGCGATCCCTCCACATAATTGATCTGAGACTGCATTTTTGACAAAAACTCAGCAGGCGTATAAAAGCCAGCCCTGCGCAACAAAAGCTCGTCGTAATAAGACGTAATGCCCTCCATGACCCAAAGCAACGAAGTGTAGCACTCTTGGTCATAATTGAAGGGGCCTAATTCAATAGGTCGAATGCGCTTGACATTCCAAAGATGGAAATATTCATGCGCTACCAAGTTGATGAAACCAAGGTAATTTGACCCCGTGTAAGACCAACGGCTCACACTTAAGACGCAAGAATTCATGTGCTCGAGGCCGCCTTGACCATCCGAAACATTATGAATAATGAAAAGATAATCTTGATTGGGGTTACTCCCGAAGACAGCCGTTGCGGCCTCTACTACTTTGGCCATGTCGCGTTGCAAGAGGCTCACGTCGTAATTGGCCTCGCCATACATCGCAACCCGATGTTTGACACCAGCAGCAGTGAAACTAAATTCTTGTTGGTTACCGATTTCAATTGGGCAATCGACCAACTGATCGTAATCATTGAATACAAATGTTTGACAACCCGGTTCTGATTTGTAATCAGCGCTTGGCAAGGCCGTACTTACTTTTTTAAATGACTGATGGGGATACACCTTCACTACCCCTTGTTGGTTGCGGCTGTTTTCAGTGTACATAAAAACCGCTGCACCTGGCACAAAACCATGTGTATTATCGAGAAAAGGTGTGCGCACCGAAAGCTCAAAAGCATACACTTCGTAAAAAACGGTGTAAGATACCGTACCTGCGCACTCCACCTCCCAGGCATTTTTTGATTTCTTCTTGACGGCTAGCGCCTTACCATTTGCATCAATGGCCTTGACCTGATTGAGGTTTTTGGAAAACTCGCGCACCAAATACGATCCTGGCGTCCAGACCGGTAGCTTGAACTCTTGGGTGGCTTGGTCGTTTTTAGACACATCGATCTTGACGGCAAAATAATGAGAATTGGGTTGCGGCATCGATAAATGATAACGCAGTTCGATGGCGTTGGCGCCTAAAGTGAACAAAAAGGAAAAAAAGAGTAGTAAAAAAGTGCGCATATCTAAATTTGTTTTATCGGTCAAAATCATTCAAAATCATTCAAAATCATTCAAAATCATTCAAAATCATTCAAAATCATTCAAAATCATTCAAAATCATTCAAAATCACTGAAATTAATTCATTTTCTCATTTGCATATTCAATTTGAATATTGG
>RDZL01000116.1 GCA_004295165.1 Flavobacteriia bacterium | reverse complement strand
AAAGCTTTGGCTTTCGGATTTGGAAAGGTACTTTGCGCTTTAGCCTCGCGTTCGCCTTTCGGCACAATCCAAGCGTCGGCAAGTTTCTCAACACCGTTATTGACGCCATGCAAATACTTGGAAAACCACATGTTCATCATCCAAAGTGGCGGAGGGTAGCCGTGTCCCATTTGATTGTAGTAGATTTTGGCCGGTAAGCCCATCTTTTTGGCCTGCTCATAAAAGCGAAAGCTGTGCTCGGCCATTACGTTCCAGTCTTCAAAACCATGGCACATGAACAAAGCTGCTTTCATGCTGTCCATTTGGGTGAGGTAATCGCGGGCCGCCCAAAAATCGTTGAAGTCTCCGGTAATTCTGTCTTGCCCAGGCACCAGCACTTTGTCGCGCATGAACGCATCGTTGTGCGCCCGATTTTCAGGGTCGCCACTGTGTACAAAATCGTATAAAATATCGGTGTCTTCGCCCAAATAACCACCCGGCGAGCGCACCAAACCATTCGAACGGTAATACAAATACCAAGAACTCACCGGCGCATTCGGAATGATTGCCTCCAAACCTTCGACACCCGTACATGCAGCTGCCAAACACAAAGTTCCGTTGTAAGAAGTGCCCATCATGCCCACTTTTCCTGTACTCCAAAAAGCGTTTACGGTGTCCATTCCGGTGCGTGTGGTGTAGCCAACGCCTCTTCCGCACAGCCAATCAATGACTGCAGCTGGCGCCAATTTTTCGTTCTCGCCTCCAATCGTTGGAACCCCATCAGAAAATCCCGTTCCTGGCGAAGAAGAATACACCGTAATGTATCCGCGTTTCACCCAAGTTTGGTCCTGAAAAAAAGCCTCAAGTGGTCGGTTTTCCTTGCGCTTTGCCACAGCGTGTTTGTGCGGCGGAGGTGTAGCACCAATTTCATGGTTTACATCCCAATAATAACTCTTCGAGTCGCCACCCGTCCCCGCAAAATAAGGGCTTGAGGTATAAATCACCGGCAATTTGAGCCCCTCCGTATTGGTCTGCAACGGCCGGGTCAAAAAGACATGCATGCGGTCCAGTTTCCCATTCTGATCGCTGTCAAAATTAGTCTGTACCCACAATTCCTCCTTGATCCATTCCGAGGCATCACTAAACTCCGGTACAAGCTGCGCTTGCCCCTCTTTAAAGACGGGTTTGGCTTGCTGCGCGAAGGTATGATTCATCAAGAATAGGAGGAAGGAGAGGGATAGGATTTTTTGCATGGGGTGGGTTTTGGGTTATAAAGATAGTGATATACCAAAAAAGCCCCATCACTGAGGCTTTTTGAGTGGTCCCACACGGGCTCGAACCGTGGACCCACAGATTATGAGTCTGTTGCTCTAACCAACTGAGCTATAGGACCGCTTGTCTTTCCTTAGATGAGGAGCTGACAATGGCTGCAAATTTAGTAAATTTTTATTGTGCTTTTGAACGCCTCAGCGTAAATTCTGTAATTTCTGGATAAATGCCCACTCTGCCCGGGAAGCCGAGGTAGCCGAAGCCGCGGTTGACATATAAATACTGCTTGCCTTCTTGATAAAGGCCTGCCCACTTGGGGTAAACAAAAGAAACGGGGCTCCAGCGCAGGCCAAAGCGCTCGATGCCGAATTGCATGCCGTGCGTGTGTCCGGAGAGCGTGAGGTCGACGTCGGTATGGATCACTTGTGCGTCAAAGTGGCTGGGGTCGTGGCTGAGTAGAAGTTTGAAGCCTTTTCCGGTTTGAGCCAAAGTTTCTTCGAGTTTGCCACTTTGCCTGAACATGGAGCGCCCCCAGTTTTCGACGCCCAAGAGCCAAAAGTCTTTTTCGAGTTCGACCGCTTTGTTGAGTAGGGGCGTCCAGCCCACGTTCTCATGCATTTGTACCAAGGCTTGAAGGTTGGCGGTTTTTTCGTGGTCGTAGTCCCAGGAGATGTAGTCGCCGTAGTCGTGGTTGCCCAAAATGCTGTATTTGCCTTTTTTGACTTCAATTTGTGAAAAGAGTGGCTCCCAACCCTTGAATTCGTCGGCTTTGTTGTTGACTAAATCACCGGTAAATAGAAAGTAGTCGGCCTTGCGGGAGTTGATCAGGTCAATGGCCTTTTGCACTTTGTGGGTTTGGCCGTAGAAACTCCCGATGTGCACGTCAGAAATTTGGATAAAAGTGGCGCCGTCCATGGCCGTGGGGAGGTGCTCAAAGAAAAGCTCTACCGGCCGAACTTTCCAGTTCCAACGGCCAAAGAAAATGCCGTAAAGAATCGCTAAAAAATGTAGCCCCGCGAGCGCAAAACCGATGTTTCTGGCCAGTTCGAGTTGAAAGGTGAGAAAGACCAAGCCCGGCAGCAAATAAACAATTGCGGGCAAGGCCAGCGCCACAAATAAACCAAAAATAGAAAAGCCTAATTTGTAATTGCTGCGCATTTTGACATTGCGAAAGCCCCAAATGAAGAGCAGGATGCTACCTAGGATCAAGCCTAAATGAAGGAAGCCAAAGGCGGCAAGATAAGTATCCGGGATGCTCCAAATAGCGAGCAGAAAAATCCATTCTGAAACGATCAGAAGGAGTAGAAAGAGGAGAAATAACATGAAATTACAACAAGGAGATCAAGGAATTGTTGCTTACATCCATGAGCCACCTACGGAAATGATGTTTGGCAGGGCTAAGTATTCAGGGTAGGTTTCTTCGGTGATGCCACCAGTGGGGCAAAATTGAATGTTTGGAAACACTTGGCCATAAGCTTTGAGCGCACCCAGGCCACCAAATAAATTGGCCGGGAAAAACTTGAAGGTGTCCCAACCAAATTGGATGCCTTCGATGATTTCACTCGGGGTAGCTACACCTGGGATAAACGCAATTTTGCTTTGTTCAAAAAGTGGAGCGAGGCTGGCGTTGAGGCCGGGGCTCACCATAAAATCGACACCGAG
>RDZL01000115.1 GCA_004295165.1 Flavobacteriia bacterium | reverse complement strand
TAAAATCTTCAAGGCGATTTATCCTTATCACCCGATTGTGAATCACAACAAATACGCGAACAACTACGATTACAACAAAGCTATTCACCTCATGAATCAAGTTCCTATCCTAGACAACCATTTTTTATTGCTCAAGGAAAGCCAAGAACTTCATTCACCGCTCGGCATGCTGCATTATCACCGCTATGCTTCCATTAACGAGGTGGAGGCCTATCTCGAAACAAATCAGCAACAAATACAATGTGTAGTAGGCCATGGTTACCTGCCTTTTGGTTCGGCGCAGTGTCCGCAACTCACAGATTATGCAGACGGCATCGACACCATGCAATTTCTTGGTAACTTTGCCGCATGTCTCTCTTAGATAAATTCATGATCCGTTACAAAACGCCCCAAGAAATTGAAATCATGCGCGAAGCCGCGCAAGTAGTGAGCCGCACCCTTGGTTTGGTTGCCAAGCACATGAAGCCAGGTGTTACGCCTCGCTTTTTAGATCAGTTGGCCGAAGATTACATCCGCACCCAAAATGCCATTCCAGGTTTCAAAGGTCTTTATGGTTGCCCGAGCACGCTTTTGATTTCAGTCAACGAACAGGTTGTACACGGTTTGCCCACCGATAAACCGATCCAAGACGGCGACATCGTTTCTGTCGACTGCGGATCTATCTTCAAAGGCTATTATGGCGATCATGCCTATACTTTTGAAGTAGGAGAGGTGAGCGCTGAGAAAAAACAATTGTGTAAGGTTACCAAAGAATGCTTGTATTTAGGCATCGAACAAGTCACAACCGCTAACCGCATCGAAGACATCGGTTGGGCCATTCAACAGCATGCCGAGGCGCATGGCTACGGTGTTGTCCGCGACCTCGTTGGGCACGGCTTGGGTAAAGAACTCCACGAAGAGCCTCAGGTGCCAAACTACGGCCGACGCGGACGCGGCAAAAAAATTCAAAATGGCCTCACCATTGCCATTGAGCCCATGATCAACATGGGAACCGAAAAAGTCGAAACCCTCGACGACAAATGGACCATCGTAACCGCCGACCGCCAGCCAAGTGCGCACTTCGAACACAACGTAGCTGTTGTCGATGGCGCTCCTGTGATCTTATCGACATTTGATTTCATTTATGAGGCCTTGGGGCTATGAGACACCTATGTTTAAAAATACCTCATTCTAAAATATGACCATAAAAAAAAGCGCCTTTTGGGCGCTTTTTTTTATTCGTGATTCGATCTTACAAGTGAATGACCTCGCCGTAAGCCGCTGCTGCAGCTTCCATAATGGCTTCAGACATGGTTGGGTGCGGGTGAACTGTCTTGATGAGTTCTTCGCCGGTTGTTTCTAGTTTGCGAACCGCAACGAGCTCAGCTACCATTTCGGTAACGTTTGCGCCGATCATGTGGCCGCCGAGGAGTTCGCCGTATTTGGCATCAAAAATCAGTTTAACAAAACCGTCTTTGGCGCCGGCTGCGCTAGCTTTACCAGAGGCCGAGAACGGGAATTTACCGACTTTGATTTCGTAACCTGCTTCTTTGGCTGCTTTTTCGGTCATGCCGACGCTCGCAACTTCTGGAGAACAGTAAGTACAACCCGGGATGTTGCCGTAGTTGAGTGGCTCTGGGTGGTGACCCGCGATTTTCTCGACGCAAATAATACCTTCTGCTGATGCAACGTGCGCCAATGCTGGGCCTGGTACAACATCGCCAATTGCGTAGTAACCTGGCAAATTCGTTTGGTAGTAGTCGTCGACAAGAATACGTCCTTTATCTACGATGATGCCTAGTTCTTCTAGACCAATGTTTTCGATGTTCGTGACAACACCTGCTGCCGAAAGCACGACATCGCATTCGATTTTTTCTTCACCTTTTGCGGTCTTGACACTCACCACACAGCCAGTGCCGCTGGTGTCTACTGATTCAACTGCAGCGTTGGTGAGGATGTTGATGCCTGATTTTTTGAAGGATTTTTCGAGTTGTTTGGAAACGTCTTCGTCTTCTACAGGGACAATATTTGGAAGGTATTCAACAATGGTGACTTCTGTGCCGATTGCATTATAGAAATACGCAAATTCAACACCGATTGCGCCAGAACCCACAACAACCAATTTCTTAGGTTGTGTCGGTAGGGTCATGGCTTGGCGGTAACCAATGATTTTGGTACCGTCTTGGGGAAGGTTAGGAAGTTCGCGAGAACGCGCCCCTGTTGCAATAATGACGCCTTTAGCTGCCGTGTAGGTAGTTTTGTTGCCGCTTTCGTCGGTCACTTCTACTGCTTTGCCCGCTTTCAAAACGCCGTTGCCTTTGAGCACGTCAATTTTGTTTTTCTTCATTAAGAATTGAATACCGTTAGACATGCCACTGGCAACGTCGCGGCTGCGCTTGATCATGGCGCCAAAGTCAGCGCTGCTTTCTTTGACGTTGATGCCGTAATCTGCGGCGTGCTGAAGGTATTCGTAAACATTTGCGCTTTTGAGGAGCGCTTTTGTAGGGATACAGCCCCAATTGAGGCAGATTCCGCCAAGAGATGCTCTTTCTACAATAGCAGTTTTTAGGCCTAACTGAGAGGCGCGAATGGCGGTGACGTATCCGCCCGGGCCGCTACCCACAACAATGATGTCGTAACTCATTTTTTCAAAGTTTTAAGGGACAAATTTAAGGCGAAAAATTGAAAGATGCTATCCGATTAATCGTTACTTTTGTCTTTGAATTCTCAATACTGTATGGAAACCAATCACCAAAAAGAAGCTACGCTAGAACAAGCCATCGATTTAGGCCTCCGCGCCGACGAATTTGAACACGTCAAAGAAATCCTTGGTCGCACCCCTAATTTTACAGAAACAGCTGTTTATTCCGTTATGTGGAGTGAGCACTGCTCTTATAAAAACTCAATTCTTTGGCTCAAGACGCTGCCCAAAGATGGCCCACATATG
>RDZL01000147.1 GCA_004295165.1 Flavobacteriia bacterium | reverse complement strand
TATATGGCCTTGGCAAGGTACAATACGGAGAACTTATTGAGTTTGACGGTGGTTTGCAAGGTATTGCCCTCGACTTAGAAGAAGACAGTGTAGGAGCAGTACTTTTGGGTAGCTCTGAGCATGTGAAAGAAGGCAATACAGTTAAACGTTTAAACCGTATAGCCTCAATAAAAGTAGGCGATAGCATGTTGGGGCGTGTATTAAACACCCTTGGCGAACCCATTGACGGTTTAGGTGCTCTAAGCGGTGATTTGTATGAAATGCCTTTGGAGCGTAAAGCACCCGGGGTAATTTATCGCGAGCCTGTGAAAGAACCATTACAAACCGGTATTAAAGCTATTGATGCCATGATTCCTATTGGACGTGGTCAACGTGAGCTAATAATTGGCGACCGCCAAACGGGTAAAACAGCTATTGCTATTGATACCATAATAAACCAAAAAGAATTTTACGATAAAGGCGAACCTGTTTTTTGTGTATATGTAGCTATAGGCCAAAAAGCCTCTACTGTGGCACAGGTGGTAAACACACTTAAAGAAAACGGTGCTATGGACTATACTGTGGTTGTAGCTGCTTCTGCATCAGAACCGGCACCCCTTCAGTTTTATGCTCCTATGGCAGGTTGTGCTATTGGTGAGTTTTTTAGAGATAGAGGCAAGCCTGCTTTAATTATCTACGATGATTTATCAAAACAAGCGGTAGCCTACCGTGAAGTATCTTTGCTGTTGCGCCGTCCACCAGGACGTGAGGCTTATCCCGGCGACGTATTTTACCTTCACTCTCGTTTGCTCGAGCGTGCTGCAAAAGTAATTGCCGATGACAACATCGCTAAGCAAATGAATGACCTCCCAGCATCTTTGAAAGATAAAGTACGCGGTGGTGGATCACTTACAGCACTTCCAATTATTGAAACACAAGCAGGTGACGTATCTGCTTACATCCCTACAAACGTAATTTCCATTACTGACGGTCAGATCTTCTTGGAAGGTGACTTGTTCAACTCTGGTATCCGTCCGGCAATTAACGTAGGTATCTCTGTATCTCGTGTAGGTGGTTCTGCTCAAATTAAGTCCATGAAAAAAGTGGCAGGTACCTTGAAGCTTGACCAAGCTCAATACCGCGAACTTGAAGCGTTTGCTAAATTTGGTTCAGACCTTGATACAGCCACAAAAGCTGTCCTAGACAAAGGTGCACGTAACGTAGAAATCTTGAAACAACGCGAAGGTGACCCATATCCAGTAGAAAAGCAAATTGCAATTATCTATGCTGGTGTAAAAGGCCTTATGCAACCGGTTCCAGTAGCTCAAATCAAGGAATTTGAAAAAGACTACCTTACTGTATTAGAAGCCAACCACGCAGATACACTTGTCGCACTCAAAGCAGGAAAATACACAGACGAAATCGAGGCCGTTTTAACAAAAACAGCTAAAGAAGTTGCTGCTAAATTTGCATAATTACAGCCTTAATTCAGGATTACAATGGCGAATCTAAAAGAAATACGTAACCGCATTAGTTCAGTGGGCTCCACCATGCAGATAACCTCTGCAATGAAAATGGTTTCGGCTGCTAAATTGAAACGTGCACAAGATGCCGTAACGCAAATGCGTCCGTATGCGGGCAAATTGCGCGAGATCCTCGAGAACCTTAGTGCGAGCCTTGATCTCTCAGAAAACGCCTATGCAGAACAGCGCGAGGTCAACAAGATTCTGATTGTCGGCATTACATCCAACCGCGGTCTTTGCGGTGGCTTTAACAATAACATCATCAAGCGTGTCGGCACACTCATTGCCGAAGATTACGCAGGAAAAGAAGTTTCAGTACTTTGTTTAGGTAAGAAAATCAAAGATGTGTACAAACGCACACCAAATTTCTACGCCAATGACAAGTTAGAAAACATGGAAGACGTCTATGCCGACTTACGTTTTGAGCTCGTTGCTCAAGTTGCGGAAGAAATCATGGCTCAATTCCTCAACAAATCTTTTGACAAAGTAGTATTGGTTTACAACCGTTTTGTCAATGCAGCTACTCAGGCTATCGAGACAGAACAATTTTTACCAATTGTACCAACTGTTTCGAGCGGTGAATCTGGCGACTACATCTTTGAACCTTCAAAAATGGACATCGTAGAAGACTTGTTGCCAAAATCCATGAAACTTCAACTTTACAAAGCCATCAGAGATTCATTTGCTTCAGAACACGGCGCGCGCATGACTGCCATGCACAAAGCCACTGACAACGCAAGTGAACTTCAAAAAAGCCTTAAACTCAGTTACAACAAAGCACGCCAGGCTGCTATTACCAACGAAATCCTCGAGATTGTTGGTGGCGCTGAAGCACTTAACGGTTAATAGAGTTCAACAACATCAAACAAAAAGAGCGCTGATTTCAGCGCTCTTTTTTGTTTAAAGGATTTAGATAGAATCAGAGAACAATTGGATTTGAAAACTTCTCTTGATTTCTGAATTCAGTTTATTTCTTCAAATGCTTTTTTCTTCTCTTACTTTGACTTCGCTTAATAATTCCAATTGAAGCGGTCTGCTATGCGCTGATGAATATTATTCAGCACTTCCTCGTGTTTGATGTACATGAGCACGTCTTCCATAAAGGCTTGTAGAAGTAGGTTTTTTGCCGCTGCGGCACTCAAGCCTCTTGCTCTTAAGTAAAAAAGTGCGTTTTCATCGAGTTGTCCTGTTGTAGATCCATGTGAACACTTGACGTCGTCGGCATAAATCTCAAGCTCTGGTTTGGAATTAATGCTTGCGTTATCTGACAATAGGACGTTGGCGTTGCTTTGGTAAGCATTTATTTTCTGGGCGTCTTTGCGCACAAAAACTTTACCATTGAATACTGCAGTTGCTTTGTCGGCGGCTACACCTTTGTACGTTTCAAAGGACTCGCAGTTGGAAACTTTGTGGTCCATGGTGGTGTAGTTGGCCACGTGCTGCTCATCTTTAAGCCAGTAGGCTCCATTGAGATAGGTTTGTGAGTGTTGACCTTCTACCGCAATTGCGGCATCATTGCGAACAAAACTGCCGTCTAGTGTAATGGTGTTGATTTCGAAATGGGATTGCGCAGCTTGTTTGGCGCGGTCTTCATTAAAGTCGAAATGGCCTGTGCTGCAATCTTGAATTTTGGAGACTTTGATGCGAGCTGATTGCGCGACGTCATATTGAAAATGCGTGTGGGCAAAACTAGTGGTATCTGCGGTGCTTTTTGAAACAAAGTAAAGCGCAGCTTCTGAATTTTCACCAAATTGAAAATGATGTCGATAGAAATACTTGCCACCGCTATTAACCTGAACGATTTGAATGGGTTTATCTAAGGTGCAGTTCTTGGCAAGAGAGATGTTTACTCCATTTTGAGCGTACAACACGTTGAGCGCACCAAAAACATCATTAAAACCAGCTTCATGGAACGCAGTGCTGGTCTGGGAAAGCAAGCTAATTTCTAAACCGATAGGTAAACCTTGCGGCACTATAATTTGATCGTTGTTCACGAAAATTGTGTAGGCGTCACTTATTACGCAATGTTCTTTTAATTGTGTTTCATCGAGCTGAATTGCGCTGTTGAACGCTGCGGCCGACAATTTTCCAAGTCTAGTGTATTTAAATCTTTCGGCTTTGGTAGTCGGGAAGTCTTGTCCTAAAAGATAGCTTTGCGCGGCTTCTTGCAGTGCTATTGGCAGTGCAATTTGGCTTGCCTTTAGATCGGCAATAAATTGATCGAGTTTGTTACTGACAGTGGTTTCCATCTTACAAACTTTCTTTGATCCAGTCGTAGCCGCGTTCTTCTAGTTCTAGCGCAAGTTCTTTTGGGCCTGATTTGACGATTCTTCCGTCGTAAAGGACGTGCACTACATCTGGAACGATGTAGTCGAGCAAGCGTTGGTAATGGGTAATCACAATAGTTGCATTTTCTGCAGACTTGAGCGCGTTAACGCCTTGCGAAACAATGCGCAGGGCATCGATATCTAGACCGGAATCGGTTTCGTCGAGCACCGCGAGTTTGGGTTCGAGCATCGCCATCTGAAAGATTTCATTGCGCTTTTTTTCACCGCCCGAAAAACCTTCATTGACAGAACGAGAAGCTAATTTGGCATCTAGTTCTACAAGTGCAGATTTTTCGCGGACAAGTGCCATAAAATCCTTTGCCGAAATTGGGTCTTGACCCAAATAAGCGCGCTTTTCATTGAGGGCGGTTCTTAAAAAGTTGACGTTGCTCACACCTGGAATTTCTACAGGATATTGAAAAGCCAAGAACAAGCCTTCTCTTGCGCGGTCTTCAGTTGCGAGTTCGAGGAGGTCTTTGCCTAAGAAAGTAACACTGCCTTCAGTAATTTCGTAATCTTCACGACCTGCTAAAACTGAAGCAAGTGTACTCTTGCCGGCACCGTTAGGTCCCATTATGGCATGTACTTCACCAGCTTTTACTTCGAGGTTCAATCCTTTGAGGATTTCCTTGCCGTTGATGCTCGCGTGTAAATTTTCTATTTTTATCATTGTTGTCGAGTTCTGGTCTTGAGATGTGTTTTAACCTACGCTACCTTCTAGACTTATTGCCAAAAGCTTTTGCGCTTCTACGGCAAATTCCATAGGTAGTTGATTGAGTACTTCTTTGCAATATCCATTGACGATGAGGCTGATGGCCTTTTCCTCGCTGATACCGCGCTGCATACAATAAAAGAGTTGGTCTTCACCAATTTTTGATGTAGTAGCTTCGTGTTCAATTTTGGCGCTCGGATTTTTACATTCGATATATGGGAATGTATGTGCACCGCAATGGTCGGTCATGAGCAAGGAGTCGCATTGCGAGAAATTGCGTGCGTTTTGGGCTCCTTTATGAATTTGCACAAGGCCTCTGTAGGAGTTTTGTGAGTTTCCGGCAGAGATGCCTTTTGAAATGATTGTTGATTTGGTGTTTTTGCCGAGGTGGATCATTTTGGTTCCGGTGTCAGCTTGTTGGTAGTTGTTGGTAACGGCTACTGAATAGAATTCGCCAACGGAGTTGTCGCCTTTTAAGATGCAAGAAGGGTATTTCCAAGTAACTGCCGAACCTGTTTCTACTTGAGTCCAGGAAATTTTGGCGTTGGTTTCACACATGCCTCGTTTGGTGACAAAATTAAATACACCACCTTTGCCTTCTTTGTCTCCGGGATACCAGTTCTGCACGGTTGAATACTTGATTTCGGCATCTTTGAGCGCAACGAGTTCTACTACTGCTGCGTGCAGTTGGTTTTCGTCGCGTTGAGGGGCCGTACAACCTTCTAGGTAAGAAACATAAGCGCCTTCATCAGCTACAACAAGCGTGCGCTCGAACTGACCAGTACCGCCAGCATTGATCCTAAAGTAAGTTGAGAGTTCCATAGGGCAGCGAACGCCTTTGGGAATATAACAAAATGAGCCATCGGTAAAAACGGCGCCGTTGAGCGCAGCATAGAAGTTGTCGGTACTTGGCACAACTGTGCCCATGTATTTTTGTACGAGTTCTGGGTGTTCTTGAACGGCGTCTGAAAAGGAGCAAAAGATGATGCCGAGCTCGCTGAGTTTGGCTTTAAAGGAAGTGGCCACAGAAACGGAGTCCATGACGAAATCGACGGCTACTCCGGTGAGGCGTTGCTGCTCTTCCATGGAGATACCCAATTTTTTCATGGTTTCCTTGAGCTCCGGATCGACGTCGTCCCAGGATTCGTATTTCTTGGTTTGTTTAGGGGCAGAATAATATGCGATCGCTTGGAAATCGGGTTTCTGATAATGCACATGGGCCCATTCTGGCTCGGTCATGCTTTTCCAGATAGCGAAAGCTTTGAGACGTTCGTCTAGGAGCCATTGCGGCTCATTTTTTTTGGCAGAAATCAGACGAATGATGTCTTCGTTGAGACCAATTGGTACGGTATCGGTTTCGATATCCGTTACAAAACCAAATTTGTATTCTTGGTTTTCGAGGTCTTGGGCAAGTTCGTTTTCGGTGTAGTTAGACATCTTTATACAGAAAAGGATTCACCACAACCACATGTGCGATCTGCGTTGGGGTTCTGAAAAACAAAACCTTTGCCATTGAGACCACCTGAAAAATCTAGGGTTGTGCCTACTAAATAGAGGTAACTTTTTTTGTCCACAACAACTTTGACGCCGTTGTTTTCAAAGGACATATCGCCTTCGTTTTCTTGGTTGTCAAAAGTAAGTTGGTACATAAGGCCTGAGCAGCCTCCGCCTTGCACACCTACACGGATAAAGTAACCTTCTTTTTGCTCGTCTTCCATAAGGCGAAGCGACTGTTTTTTGGCAGCATCTGTAACGGTTAACATCTCGTTTTTATTTAGATTAATTATAAATAAAACACTTTGTTTGCTGCAAATTTACCACTTTAATGGTATTGCATCCAAGGATTTAAACAAAGAAATTATGGGCTTGTTTGTGTTTCTGTTTAATTTTAGCGGATGAAAAGACTTTTACCTGTTTTTGTTTTCCTGTTTGGCCTTGTTTGTCAAGGGTTAAGTCAAGTTTCTGAACAAAAGTTCAACACTAAATACATATATATTTTAGTCATCGATGGCCCGCGTTATTCAGAAACATATGGTGAGCCAACTTGTAAGTATAGTCCTATTCTTTGCGACTCGCTCAAGCACGAAGGAACCTTTTATGCGAATTTCAAAAACAATGGCCCTACTTATACGGTTCCCGGCCACACCGCAATTGTAACCGGAAGGTATCAACGCATCTCCAATGCGGGTACAGCCTTGCCGAAAGCTCCCAATATTTTTCAGTACTTTTTGAAGGCCACAGGTAAAGATTCTTCAGCCGCATATGTTGTGGCCAGCAAGGGAAAACTGGATGTCTTGGTCAATACCTCACACAAAGAATGGAATAACCAATTTGTAGCTAGCACTTATTGCGGCCCCAATGGCAATGGTTTGGGCTATGGCCGCGACGACAAAACATTTGCCAAAACCACAGAGTTAGTACAGTCGGTGACCCCGCCGCAACTCATGCTCATCAATTTATTGGCTGTAGATGTTTATGGCCATGCCAACAACTGGGACAAATACCTTGAGTCGATTACCCAAACCGACTTGTATGCAGCCAAACTCTGGCAAATGATACAAGCAAATCCTGTCTTGCGCAATCAGACGACCCTTTTTATCACCAATGACCACGGTAGGCATTTAGATGGCGTGCGCTCAGGGTTTGTCAATCATGGCTGTCGTTGTGAGGGTTGCCGACATATTTCGCTATTGGTTTTGGGTCCAGACACCCCGAAAGGCGTTGTGGTGACGGAAGAAGCCGAAATGACAGACATCTCTAAAACAATTGCAGATATCCTGCATTTTGAGATGCCTACAAGTAAGGGTGAGTTCTTAAGAACGGCGTTCCCTAAAAATTGATTCGAACCAAAATGGGATTTTATTCAAAAAGCCCGTCCAATAATTGATCTTCAACTAAATTCGGGAGCGTAACTTTCAAAAGTGGCTCTGCTTCCATTGCGCGTTTGATCGCAAAAGTTGCGTTTTCATTGCGCGCCCAATTGCGTCTAGCGATTCCGTTATTGACATCCCAATGGAGCATGCTCGTGAGGTTGCGTTGTGCTTGCGCAGAGCCGTCTAACAACATGCCGAAGCCGCCGTTAATGACTTCTCCCCAACCTACTCCGCCACCGTTGTGAATACTCACCCAGGTAGCCCCTCTAAAGCTATCGCCGATTACGTTTTGAATGGCCATGTCGGCAGTGAAGCGCGAGCCGTCGTAAATATTGGAAGTTTCGCGATAAGGCGAGTCTGTACCTGATACATCGTGGTGATCACGGCCTAATATGACGGGTCCGATTTCACCATTTGCAATGGCCTCGTTGAAGGCAGCTGCAATGCGCATGCGCCCTTCTGCATCTGCATACAAAATGCGCGCTTGCGAACCCACAACCAATTTATTTTCTTGAGCACCTTTGATCCATTGGATGTTATCGGCCATTTGCTGTTGGATTTCAGCAGGACTTTCGGCCATCATGGTCTCGAGCACTTTGCAGGCAATGGCATCTGTTTTTTCGAGGTCTTCAGGCTTGCCGCTGGCACAAACCCAACGGAAAGGTCCAAAACCGAAATCAAAGCACATAGGACCTAAAATATCTTGAATGTAAGAAGGGTATTTGAAATCGATATGGTTTTCGGCCATGACCTCACCACCCGCTCTTGAGGACTCGAGCAAAAATGCGTTGCCGTAGTCAAAGAAGTAAGTGCCTTTGGCGGTATGTTTATTGACCGCGGTAGCATGTCTGCGCAGGCTGTCTTGAACGTAATTTTTGAATTTTTCAGGTTCATTGGCCATCATGTCGTTGGCCTCTTCAAAGCTCAGGCCAGCAGGATAATATCCTCCGGCCCAAGGATTGTGCAGAGAAGTTTGATCTGAACCGAGGTCGACATGAACGCCCGTTTGGTCGAATTTTTCCCAGACGTCGACAACATTCCCCAAATAAGCAATTGAAACCACCTCTTTGGAAGCTTGTGCTTTTTTGACGCGCGCAACAAGTTGGTCTAAATCTGAAATGATTTCGTCGACCCAGCCTTGCTCATGACGCGTGTGCGCGGCTTTCGGATTGACTTCTGCCGTTACGGAAATCACGCCGGCAATATTACCCGCTTTGGGCTGTGCCCCGGACATGCCACCTAAACCTGCTGTCAAGAATAATTTGCCTTGGATATCGTCGCGGGTTTTAGCCAACCTGCGCACCGCATTGAGCACTGTAATGGTCGTGCCGTGTACGATTCCTTGTGGCCCAATATACATATAGGATCCGGCTGTCATTTGGCCGTATTGCGTGACGCCTAGTGCATTGAATTTCTCCCAATCGTCGGGTTTGGAATAATTGGGGATCATCATGCCGTTGGTGACCACAACGCGCGGCGCGTTGGGATGCGAAGGAAACAAACCCATTGGGTGGCCAGAATACATGACCAAAGTTTGTTCGTCGGTCATTTCTGCTAAATATTGCATGACCAAACGGTATTGGATCCAATTTTGGAAAACCGCTCCGTTTCCGCCGTATGTGATGAGCTCGTGTGGATGCTGTGCAACACGATGGTCGAGGTTATTTTGGATCATGAGCATGATGGCTTTAGCCTGTGCTGATTTTCCAGGGTAATCGTCTATAGGCCGCGCAAAAATAGGATGTTCGGGCATGAAACGATACATGTAAATCCGACCGTAAGTCTGAAGTTCTTGCGCAAATTCTGCAGCGAGAATAGCGTGTTGTTCTTTAGGGAAATAACGCAAGGCATTGGCGATAGCCAACTTTTTTTCAGCAGGGCTTAAAATTTCTTTGCGTTTTGGCGCATGATTGATAGCTGGATCCCATGCTTTTGGAGCAGGGAGTGCTGAAGGTATTCCTTGTTTGATTTCGTCGGCAAAACTGATCATATGTATAGTTTTGCCACAAAAATAAGCAATGTTAGTACTTCAGCACGACAAATCCGTGTTTTTGAAGCTCAATACCGCCATCTAGGGTAGCGTCTATGCGGTAGAAGTAAGTCCCTTCTTCAACGATATCGCCAGCAGCTGTTTTACCGTACCATTTTTCTGCAGGGTTCGTGTATTCAAAAATGACATTACCCCAACGGTTCAGAATGGTACAATTAAACGTAGCGATACCTTGATAGTCTACAAAAAATGCATCGTTGCCAGTTAGCGAAGAGAGCACAACAATATTTGGCGCTGTGATATCACAAGGCTTGTATGTAATGTTTGCTGTGTCGCTAATGGTATTACAGGAATTTTGTGCGGTGTAAATATAATTGCCAGCTTCCGTAGCGAGTCTTGGCACTTCTGTACTGCCGTCCCACCATTGCCCATTGATAGGTGGGCTATAGCCACTTTGAAGCGGCGGCGTATTGATGACATAAGGATTAAGCCATAAGCTAGCTCCTTGGCAAATGGCCGAATCTAAAATGGCCGTATACACGTAAGGCATGAATTCTATACTCGCTGCAACGGTGTCTTGGCAAGCGTTATCAATGTAAAATACCGGGAAGACGCCGCCCATATTGTAGGTCATGATTTCGGGGTTGTCGACGAGGTTATTTGGGATAAAATGAACCGCTGTATCCAAAGCAAACCATTGCCCGCCCGCATAAGCAGTTGTGTTGCCTACAAAATAGCTGTAGTTACATACGGCGGTGTCTGAGAAAATGGCTGGGCGCGGTAAAACAACGAATGAAACAGTGGTGTCGTAATTACAACCAAAGTTGTCGGTGATGTTGTAGGTGTAGTTGGTGATGCCCGGAGCGCTTGGCTGGATCACGATAAGGGTGTCGTTCTGGCCAGAAATAATGGTTGGATCTGATAACCAGCCTTCGGTCACCACATAATTTTGATAACCTTCGCTTTCTGGATAAAGGGAGGCATTGAAATAAATTCCCCATGAGAAAATATAGCCGTCGTCGATACCTTGGTTGTCTTGAACAGAGATGGTCCAGTTGCCATTGATAGGGCAGCCAGCAAATTGGTTGAAATCGCCGTCTGGTAGGTACACGCCATTCGGATTCATGGATGTGAATCCGTAGTCATTGATGACCGTATTGCCCGCTGCATTTTCAGCACAAATGGTATTGAAGGTATTATTGGTTGTCGAGAAGCAATAGCTCCAGACAGGTGAACCTGGGTTACCGCCATCGATGTCGGTATCGTTGCCCAAGAAGGTGCTGATGCCATTGCCGCAACCTCCGGGAACGAGTTCTGCCCAACCAAATGGCGTTTGGTTGTAGGCATTCATCAAAGAAACGGTTGTCCCGTTAGGGCAAGTAAGTGCAATTTCGATATCGCCAATATAAGAGTGCTCGATATCCAAACAAATTTGTTCGATATCGGCGGCTGAGGTAATGACGGCCGTGGAGTCAAAGCCAGACATCGGGATAGAAGTTTGATACATTTGCCCTGCGCCATCTGGCAGAAAAGTAAGGCCCGCGAAAGTACCCCCAATTTGGAAGGTGCCACCAGGGATTTCAATACCTACGGTGTCTTGCGGTGTTACTCCACCAACGAGATAAGAGTTTTGACCCAAACAAACGGTGTCTTCTAGTGGGCCTGTACCCGCAAAAATAGGAGGGATAGAAACGCGCACCTTGAAATTGGAGTGAATGGTTTGTGGAAATTGGTCCGTTACTGCGAGGTCTACGTAATAACCGGTGTTGGCTGTGGGGGTAAACCAAATTTGGTCTCCGGTAAATTGGCCGATTCCACCGATTGTCCAGGTAAAAGTACAGTTAGCGTTGGTTTGCGAATAACCTGTATTGGTGTTTTCTAAAGAATGAGGAAACGCTGGAAGCGCTTTGAGCAAGACGCTATCTCCGGGGCAGAGGTCTACAAAACCGGTGTCTAGGGGGTTCATGATGTTGGTGCCACCACCATTTTTGAATGCCTCCACATGTGCAATAATTGGCTGAGGCGGGTTCCCGCATGCCACGTTGGCTACCCAACCGGTTCCTTCGCTTGCGCCGTTTGATTTGAAGCGCAAAGTGAGACAGCCTGTTGGATTGTTCCAAGAGGCCTGTGCAAAAAGACCGACAGGGTTGGTGCCGCTGTTGTAGGCGCCAAGCAAAGGCGAAGCAATTGACGGACCGTCGTAAATATAAAGTGTGTCTGTCGGGTGGACATCCCATTCAAAGCCAATGTTGGTGGCAAACGCAATAGATACTTTAGAGCCTTGCGTAAGATCTGGGCAAAGCACTAAAGTTTCGTTCATATTGGGCGCGTAGTTCCCGGTGCCGTCTATGAAGTTGGTACCGCCAGTTGGCACAATCCCCGAACAATTGAGCGGGTTGGTCTGCCCATAGTCTGGACCGGTTAAAGTGAGGGTGACTTGTGCATTGAGGCCTGAGATAAGACCAAATAGCACGCTTATGCTGAGTAAGAAATGTTTCATTTTTTCTGATTTTGCATTTCTAATGAAAGAACATTTTTAGACTTGACCACTAAGATTTGGTTGGAATTCGCCACTTTGAAGTATTGCGTACGATCAAGGATTTTGAAGCCAAATGTGGTAAAATTGAGTGGTTTTTCACTTGCTGTTGCAGGGAGGTCAAGGACGTCAAACTGAGAGATGTCTTTGCCTTGGGGCGCAGTGATGAGGTAACATGCATGATCGAGAGCGTATGTGTATAGCGGCAAGGAGTTTTCAGCTTTGAACTGCGCAATTTCTTCTTTGGAATAACTTTTGCTAAGCTGAGATTCGACCGTTTGAGACCAACTAGAAAGGCTCAAGAGTGCAAAAAATAGGGTGTAAAATAGTTTCATATTGGATAGAATTCGGTTGAAGACGTAACTTCTCGTTGAAAAGTTGCATCAAATGTTCAAAGTTTTAAATCAAAGACTAAGTTAATAAAACGTAGCTTTGTGACACGAAAAGTTCAAATATTTATCATGGAAAACACAGCATTGGCAGGCATTGCCTCACAAGTAAGAAGAGATATCGTCAGAATGGTTTCGGCCGTCAATTCAGGCCACCCAGGTGGTTCGCTTGGCTGTACAGACTTCCTCACGTATTTGTATTTTGAGCAAATGCAGCATAACGCCGCTGATTTTCAGATGGACGGCAAAAACGAAGACCTGTTCTTTTTATCTAATGGCCACATCTCTCCGGTTTGGTATAGCGTACTAGCGAGAGCAGGTTACTTTCCTGCAGCAGAATTGGGTACTTTTCGCAAATTGGGCACGCGCCTTCAAGGCCACCCTTCAACCGACAAAAACTTACCAGGCATTCGCATGGCTTCAGGCTCTCTTGGCCAAGGGCTATCTGTGGGTCTTGGTGCAGCACAAATCAAAAAACTCAACCAAGATCCTACTTTGGTTTACACTTTGCATGGCGACGGCGAGCTGCAAGAGGGTCAAATCTGGGAAGCAGCAATGTACGCTGCAGCCAATAAAGTTGACAACATCATTGCTACCATAGACGCCAATGGTCGTCAGATCGATGGCGATGTAGACGAAGTACTTTCTCTCGGAGACCTCCAACAAAAATGGGTGTCCTTCGGTTGGGAAGTCTTGCACATGGACGGCCACAATTTTGACAGCATCCGCAGCACCATGCAACAAGCTAAAAGCATGACCGGCAAAGGCAAACCAGTTGTCATTATCATGAAGACCGAAATGGGCCAAGGTGTAGATTACATGATGGGCTCACACAAATGGCATGGTGTTGCACCTAATGCTGAGCAGCTTCAAGTAGCACTTGACCAACTCGCAGAAACCCTCGGAGACTACTAGTGAAAGCAATTTGGGCCCTCCTTTTTCTGACTTTTTTCAGTTTTGGCTGGACCCAAACCACTACGCGCATTCTTTTTATTTTGGATGCCTCCAATTCCATGAACCTCGATTGGAATAACCAAACCCGTATGGCTGCGGCCAAAGAAGTACTGACTAAAAGTGTCGAAAGCTTGCGCGGTGTCCCGAATTTGGAGCTAGCCCTGCGTGTATATGGCCATCAATCAAACGTCACCAATACCTATCAAGACTGTCAAGACACCAAGCTAGAAGTGCCATTTGGTCCAGCGAACATCGATCCAATCAAGACCAAAATCAAAGGCTTACAAGCTAAAGGCGCCACCCCAATTGCACGGTCTTTAGAAGCTTCAGCCGCAGATTTCCCCGACACACTCGCGCGCAATTTTATCATCCTCATTACCGACGGCCTTGAGTCTTGTGACAACGACCCCTGTATTATTGCCCGCAAACTCCGAGAGAAGGGCGTTAAAGTCACACCTTTTGTGATCGGCCTCGGCATGGACCTCAGCTACCTCGACAAATTTGAATGCATCGGCAGCTACACCGACGCCGAGAGCAAGGCAGCTTTTGAAAACGTGCTCTCCAATATTTTGTCCAAAGCACTTTTGAACACCAGCGTTCAGATCAATCTCAATACCGTAGAAGGCAAACCGCTTGAAACAGACGTCAGTATGTTTTTGTACGAAGCAGGCACTTCCAATTTGAAATACACATTCGTTCACACCCTCAACCGCAAAGGTTTACCCGATACCCTTGTGCTCGACCCTTCTTTGCGCTATGATTTGCGCGTGGCTACTGTTCCACCGATTTCAAAAAATAATATTGCCATTTTGCCACATACGCACAACACCATTCAGGTGCCAGCAGGGCAGGGGCAACTTAAAGTTACTTCCGTAAAGAGCCTTGCGGGTACGCAACTAGAAACACGCATATTACAAACTGAGGGTGCTCAAACACTGCATGTACAGCAACTCGGCGAAATTCAAAAGTATTTGGTGGGTACTTATCAGTTGGAAATCTTAACGCTTCCGCGCACCTACAAGGAAATCAAAATTGAGCAATCCAAACTGACCAGCATTGACATTGTTGCGGCAGGTCAGTTCGTATACCAAGCGCCTAAAGGAATTTTAGGTCAAGTGTTTTATGAACGCAATCCGGGTCAGTGGGAGTGGGTCTGTGACCTCCCTTTCAACCAAACCACGGGCAATATCCGCTTGCAGCCAGGTACTTTTAAAGTTGTTTATCGCGAAAAAGACCAGCGATCAAGCACCTACACTAGAGAAAAGAAATTCACTATTACATCCCTTAAAATCACTAATTTAACTTTATAAAAATGGAATTTGAAGTATTCGGAAACAAAGATACCCGTTCGGGATTTGGCGAAGGTTTAGCTGTACTTGGCGAACAAAACCCAGATGTAGTTGCACTTTGTGCAGATTTAACGGGCTCTCTTAAAATGGATGCGTTTCAAAAAGCGCACCCTGAGCGATTCTTTCAAGCGGGTATTGCCGAGGCAAACATGATTGGCCTTGCAGCCGGCATGACCATCGGTGGCAAAATTCCTTTTACGGGTACTTTTGCCAATTTTTCTACCGGCCGAGTTTACGATCAAATTCGCCAGTCTGTCGCCTATTCCAAAAAGAATGTGAAAATATGTGCTTCACACGCGGGCCTCACGCTAGGTGAAGACGGTGCAACGCACCAGGTGCTCGAAGATATCGGCATGATGCGCATGTTGCCAAACATGACTGTCATTGTTCCGGCAGACTTCAACCAAACCAAACAAGCTACCATTGCAATCGCTGCACACGAAGGCCCAGTTTACTTGCGTTTTGGCCGTCCGGTGATGCCTATTTTTGTGAAGCCCGACGCAGAATTTGTGATTGGTAAAGCAGATGTATTAGCCGAAGGCACAGACGTCACCATTATTGCCTGTGGCCATATGGTCTGGAAATCTATAGAGGCCCTTAAAGAATTGCATGCCATTGGCATCTCAGCGGAGCTCATCAATATGCACACCATTAAGCCACTCGATGAAGCCGCGATTCTAAAGTCTGTAGGCAAAACAGGTTGTGTTGTTACTGCAGAAGAGCACATGATGAACGGTGGTTTGGGCGAGGCTGTTTCTCAAGTATTGAGCCGAAAGTATCCAGTTGCGCAAGAATACGTTGCCGTCAATGACACCTTCGGAGAGTCTGGCACACCAATGGAACTCATGACCAAATACCATATCGATACTCCCGATGTAGTTGCTGCGGTCAAGCGCGCAATTGCACGCAAGTCTATCATTATTTAAGTTAAAGCACCAAAGCTTCAGCTACTGTTTGTACAGGCCTGTGGCAACTGCCAAACTCACACACCGAGATAGCACTGTTTGTGTATATCTTGGAGCAGGGTAAACTTTGATGGTACGAAAGCAAGCAGTCTATTAGTTTGGTGGCCTGAAAAACTTCCATGGGCGCTGTATTATTGAGTACATGCCAATGCTTTTCTGGGTAAAGTTGTCTGAACAAGAGCAGGCCCCAATTGGAGTAACCTGAACCGTAGGTTTCCATGCCGTCGTAAATATTTTGAAGCATTTGTTGGGCGCTGTTTGTCCAGTCTTGGTTCTGGTAGTAAAAACCCATTGTTAGAAAAGCATGCGCCATGACTGAATTGCTCGATGCAATGACGTTGTCATGGAGTTCCATGTTGCGGCTGATCAGCGTAGAATCTGAGGCCGTGAAATAACACATTTTACTTTGAGGATGCTGAAATTCAGCAGCAACTTTTTCTGTGAGCGTTTTGGCAAATGCTAAAAAGTCTAGCTGGCCTGTACACTGATATGCCAAACTCAAAGCTTCTATGGTGTGGGCGTAATCTTCCAAAAATGCGGCAACACTTTTTTGCTGATTTGTATTGACCCTCAAGAGCTGCTGGCCATCCCATTGCACGTCCTTGATCCAAGAAAGGATTTTGAGGGCCCGAATTAAAAATGCGTCTTCTCCAAAAATACGGTAAGCCTCCAGCAAGCCTTTGGCGGTCATGGCATTCCAGCTGACGAGCAGCTTGTTATCCAAGCCCGGCCTCACGCGCAGACTGCGCTCGCTGAGTAGAGCCTCATTGATTTGCGCTTTTTGTATGAGCCAGTCCTCTAAATCTATACCTTCTAATTTGGCAAAAGCGCTGTCGGTATGTTTGCGCAGTGGAATGTGTTTGTCGTCTTCCCAATGCCCAGTTTGATTGATGTGGTAATAGCGTTTCACGCGCTCGGCCTGCGTCCCAAATAAGTGGTCTATTTCGCTCGGCGTCCAGCAATAAAATTTACCTTCTTCTCCTTCGCTGTCTGCGTCGAGCGCGCTGAAATAGGCACCTAAATCTGAACGGAGTTCGCGTTCAAGAAAATCAAAGGTCTGCAAAACAACATCTTTGTAAAGCGGCGTTTGATAGCGCGCATATGCTTTGGCATATAACCCGATGAGTTGTCCGTTGTCGTAGAGCATTTTTTCAAAATGGGGCACCTTCCACAACACATCTACGCTGTAGCGCGTAAAGCCACCGCCTACCTGGTCGTAGATACCTCCTAAGGCAATTTTATCGAGCGTCAGGCGTACCTGCTTTTCAATTTTAGCTTCTTCAAAATGCTGTGCGTATTGGAGTAAGAACAGCCAGTTGTTGGGCAACGGAAATTTCGGTGCTTTGTTGGTTCCGCCTTCAAAAGTGTCAAAACTGCGGGCCCAGCGCACTACCATTTCATGGAGTCTTTCGGCTTCAAAGCCCGAAATTTCTTGTGGTGCGGCGATGAGTTCCGCTTGCTGAATACCTTCGTGGAGTTGTCGGGCGTAGTCTATGGCTTTGACCCTATCGTTGGCATAGGTGTGCGCCAAAGATTTGAGTATGTGCATCCACTGATCTTTAGGGAAGTAGGTGCCGCCGTAGATTGGTCTGCCATCGGGGAGGGTGAAGCAATTGAGTGGCCAACCGCCGCGCTGGGTCATGAGCTGAACTGCTGTCATGTAGATTTGGTCAACATCTGGGCGCTCCTCTCGGTCCACTTTTACATTGATAAAATGTGTGTTCATGAGCGCTGCTACCTCTTCGTCTTCAAAGCATTCGTGCTCCATCACATGACACCAATGGCAGGCCGAATACCCTACGCTGATCAAAACCAATTTGTCTTCGGCTTTTGCGCGCTCAAAAACGTCCGCGGACCAAGCCACCCAGTGCACTGGGTTTTGGGCATGTTGTAACAAATAAGGTGAACTTTCGTTGCCGAGTTGGTTGGCCATATGCTTAAAATTTGACTAAAGAAGAACTATATTTGCCCAAGATATCTTACCGTGCAACAAATACGCCCATACAAAGTTCTGCTTTTTTTAGTTCTAGTCTTGTCACTTTTGTGCATTCCTAGTGCACTTATTCCTCAAGAAGGTGTCAAGTGGTTGGGTGTCAATTGGCGTTTTTTGCCGCTCGAGCGCGTGTGGGTAGCCAAAAAACAAGTCAAGAAGAACATCGATAAAATTGTAGCTGCGGTAGATACCACCGACATCAACGACGGAGTCAAGCACATCGGCAAAAGCTCGGGCCAAACAGGCCTTCCTGACGGCGGTTTATTGGCCAGCGAGTCGGCAAATCCGCTGCAAATGAGTAGTGCGGCGGCCGCCAAACTTTACCGTTTCTTTGCAGCGCTACAAGGTGCAGCCGAGGGGCAAAAAATCAGTATCTTTCATTACGGCGACTCCCAAATCGAGGGCGACCGCATGACCGGTTACATTCGCCAGCGCATCCAACAACAATTCGGCGGTATTGGCCCTGGTTTCATTCCGGCCTACAACGTTTACAACACCCAAAGTTTCAAGCAAAAAGTATCGCCTAACTTCAAGCGTTACACTGCTTTTTGGCCACCCAAAATGAGTTCTCGCCGCTATGGAGCGCTCTTGTCAGCCGCTACATTTGATGTCAGTGGAGCAACCGCTACCCCAACGGAAGCCTGGGTAGAAATTTCGCCCTCGCCCTCGGCTTTTACGCGGGCCCGCACATACAGTCAGGTCAAATGTTAT
>RDZL01000114.1 GCA_004295165.1 Flavobacteriia bacterium | reverse complement strand
TCTTACGATATGCCTTACACAAGGTTGCCGCACCCTAAATACAAAAAACGAGGTGCGATTCCAGCCTATGACATGATCAAATTCTCGGTCAATACCCACCGCGGTTGTTTCGGTGGCTGTAGTTTTTGCACCATATCTGCGCACCAAGGCAAGTTCATCGCTTCGCGCAGCGAAAAATCAATTCTTAGAGAAGTCGAAGAACTCACCAAACCCCCCGAATTCAAAGGCTATCTTTCCGATATCGGAGGCCCGTCTGCCAACATGTATCGCATGAAAGGCAAAGACGAAGCCATTTGCGCCAAGTGTGTGTCGCCGAGTTGTATCCATCCTGTGATCTGTCATAACCTGGATACCTCCCACAAACAAATGACCGATCTCTACCGCAAAATCGATCAATTCCCTGGGGTCAAAAAAGCATTTGTGGGTTCTGGTATTCGCTACGACCTCTTAGTAGACGACTTCAACAAGAACAACGAGGACGGCAACCACGACGAATACATCGAGCAAGTCATTACGCGTCACGTATCGGGCCGCCTCAAAGTTGCGCCCGAACATACCTCAGACGCTACGCTCAAAATCATGCGCAAGCCCTCGTTTCAGTATTTCCATAAATTCAAAGAAAAATACGACCGCTTGTCTGCCAAACATGGCCTCAAGCAACAACTCATCCCTTATTTTATTTCCTCACACCCCGGTTGTGAAGAAATCGATATGGCCAATCTCGCGGCCGAAACCAAAGACATGGGTTTTCAGCTAGAGCAAGTGCAGGATTTTACCCCGACCCCAATGACAGTTGCCGAGGTCATTTATTACACCGGAGTACATCCTTACACGCTCAAACCCGTGAACACAGTTAAAACGAGAGAAGAAAAACTCAATCAGAATCGATATTTTTTCTGGTATAAAAAAGAAAACAAAGACTGGATCCGTCAACGCCTTCAAAAAGCCAAGCGCCCAGACCTCCTCGAAAAACTCCTCGACACACCCCAAGGGCAAGAAGCGGCTGTTCCCAAGTGGCTCGCTGACAAAAGAAAAAAGAGATAGTTATTGCAACTTTCTTCGAGTTTTGAGTAGTCATCCAACTTTTTGCTCAACTTTGCGTCTTAGAAACAGTTTCAATCCCAAATACATGAAAATTTCCAATATTCTCCCACTAGCGTGCATCTTCCCACTCACGCTATTTGCACAAGAACCTACAGAAGCAACAACAGAAGAGGAATACATTGAGCCAATTAGCACTTTTTCCTCTACACGCGTCGTAAACGGTCATTCGATTGAAACCCTCAGCAAAGGCACCTACGAATTCCGCATTGAGCACCGCTTTGGCGACCTCGCTGGCGTCAACGGAGGTGTGCAGCAAATGTTTGGCTTTGACAACTTATCTGATATGCGCATAGCGCTTGAATACGGCATCTCCGATCAACTCATGGTTGGCTTTGGCCGTTCCAAAGGCACAGGTGCGCCTTACCGTTCTTTGGTCGATGGTTTTATTAAATATAAAGTCATTGCTCAGGAGCCTAAAAAATCTCCAATCAGCATCACTGCTGTTGCGGGCTCGAGTTTCACCTACATGACTGCTTCCCAAGATGAAGGCGTTGTCACACACTTTCCTAAAGCAGTACACCGCCTCAATTACTTTGCGCAAGTCAATTTTGCACATCATTTCGGAGACCGTGGCGCTTTGCAATTTTCACCAACGCTTGTTCATCGCAATTACGTGGCCAATACCGATGCCAACGACCTTTTCGCATTAGGTGTGTCGGGCCGAATTCGCCTCACCTCTCGCTTTGCGCTCATCGGTGAATATTACCATTGTTTCAACGGCAGCCAAACACGTCAAACAGGCTTTACCAACAGTGGTGCCATCGCACTCGAGTGGTTCACCTTTGGCCACAATTTCACCATCAACATCACCAACTCTGGCGGCATCGGCGAAACCCAATTTATCCCGTACACCACAGAAAAATGGCAAGATGGTCAATTCAGAATGGGCTTTACAGTTGGCAGGAAATTTGTTATCGAATAAAAAAGAAAAAATGAAGACACTCAAAATCTCCCTTATCTCCATTAGCGCCATCTTCCTTTTAGGCGCCTTCACTTACCTTATTTTAGATCATTACGAGGTTTCTAAAGATTTCTCAATAGAGTTCAAAAGTAAAGACCCATCCGGTTCATTCAAAACCATGGAAGGTCAAATTGATTTCGATGAAAAAGACCTCGCTAGTTCAAACTTTGACTTTAAAATCGATGTGCGCACCATCTCAACTGGCAACGGCATGATGAATAAAAAAGCGCAAACAGCAGAATGGTTCGATGCCGTAAAGTATCCTTATGCCAAATTCAAGTCGACCAAAGTTGAAAAGAAAGAGGGGAGTACCTACAACATTATCGGCAACCTCACCATTAAAGGGATCACCAAAAGCGTAACTGTTCCGGCTAATTATTCCAAGTCTGGTAATAAGATTACCTTCAAAGGAACTTTTAACGTGAACCGCATGGATTTCAAGGTCGGTAAGAAAAGCGATGCCGTTCCAGATATCATGAAAGTCAATTTTGAAATTCCTGCAATAGGCAAATAAGAAAACACATGAAAGCAACATTCCTTTTTATTGCAGGTTTAATCACCTTTTCGTCTTGTTCTTTAGCACTCTTTTCGTGTACCCGCGAGAAAGTCACGCCTATAGACCAACAATGTACCACTACCATTTCCTTTGCAAATGACGTCATGCCTATTCTACAAGCAAATTGCATCAGTTGCCATGATCAAGGAAATGCATCAGGGGGTTTTGATTTCAGTTCATACACTTCCACTTCGGCTAATGCCAATGCAATTTTAAACTCTATGAAAGCAAATGGCTATCAATTGATGCCAATAGGCGGCCCAGCTTTGCCAGATTCTACTATTCAGAAGATTAATTAATAGTTGAGGAAGTTATCCATCTAAATCATTTAAACTCACTTTGACGATGAAAAAAGTACTTTTACCACTTTCACTAATTGCACTTGCATTTGGTATCTTCTCCTTTCGAAATTTAAACAAACAAGGTTTTCAAGCAGCTCCCTCAAATGCAAATGGTCCATCAGGTGGCCAAAGTGGAGCGCCAGGTGAGCAGAATTGTACGAGCTGTCATAGTGGTGCTACGCAAAGCGGCACAAACGAAAATTTGCTTGTCATCAACAATGATATAGGATTCGGCATAACACAATACACACCGGGCGCTACCTATACAGTGAATCTCACCATGGCTTCAAATCCAGCTAAAAAGGGCTTTCAAGTTACAGCGCTTAATGCAGCCAATACAATGGCAGGAAATTTTGTTGCTGGTGCAAATACACAACTCAAAACAGCAACAATCAGTGGTGGGCAGCGCAAATACGCTACGCATAAAAATACTTCGAATACTTCCGCTACTCAAACTTGGAACTGGACCTGGCAAGCACCAGCTGCCTCTGAAGGCCCCGTTACATTTTATGTAGCGACCAACAAAGCAAATAACAATAACAACGACAACGGAGATGTCATTTACCTTTCACAACATATTTTTGTAAATGATGATGCCAGTGTAAATGAGACACAAGTCGAAAATAATTTTGCAGTGGGCTATGGTGTTGAGAAAGAAGAATTAGTCATTACATTCTCAACCTTATCCATTGCAACAACTTCCTTGAATCTTGTAGACCTTCAAGGCAAGTCAGTTTGGTCAAGAAAATTAGAGAATGCAACGGTTGGCCAGAACAAAGAATTCGTGGCTTTACCCAAGCATATTCCAAATGGTATGTACGTCGTGCATTTCTTTGTGGGCAACAAGTCCTACTCTGCACCTATTAGTATACAACACTAATTGAATTTAAGGTTCTCTGCCTTTTGGGCATAAAATCCTTTTTGTTCAATTATAGATTTTCGGAGGCTGCTAAATGCAGCCTCTTTTTTTGCCTGTTGGTAAACATATAAGAGATACCATTCGGCTTCCTCACTAAAATTGGCAAAAGGAATATCTTGTAGTTTTAAAAATCTACTTTCCGCCTGACTCCATTCGCTGAGGTTGTACAAACACATACCTCCGTAAAAAAGTGCATTGGCGTCGTCGGGGTACGTTTGCAAGATTTCGTCAAAATGCAGCAGGGCAAGTTTGTAGTCTTGCTGCGCAAAATCTTCAATGGCTTTGTTGAGTAAATTGAGGTAGGGAATTTTTAGTTCTTGTTCTCCCAATTCATTTTCTGTAAGTGTTGGTCTAGTTTCGCGTTCTCCCTTGCGGTAATAGCGGTAGTCGAGTACTTTGAAGTTTTGAATAAATAATTCCCGCCCCATCTTGACGGCAAGACGCTGTTCTTTTTGACGTTTGAACTCAACTTGTGCTGCAGGAATATGCGCAATGCGTTCAAATGCTTCTGCTTTTTGTTCAATTGTATTTGCACTGGCTTTTAGGTCTTGAATGACCTGGAGCGGCGAAATGCGTTCATTAGGCGCCGCAGGCACCATTGATTTAACGTCTGATGGTCGATGGATTCGGATCGCTTGAACCTTGATTACTTCTCTAGGAATAGACGGGTTATTTTTGGTGCCAGCCGCCGGAATGAAATACCAACCGAGTGCCAGCGACACCAATAATCCAACGGCACTCAAAGTAAGCCTTCTGTTTCGTTGCGTTTTGTAGAATTTTTTATCCGCAGCCTCAAAGTCACTCCAAGCATTGGGCTCCTGACTAAATCCTTCTAAGGCGTCCATTACGAAGTCGTCCTCAACAAACTTCTTTTCAATAAGGTGTTTTTCCTTATGATGAGTCGTGTGGATGTATTTCTTGAATAAAGCTCTATTTGCCTTCATAACTTTGTTTTTGTTCCATTAGCAATTTGAGCTTGCGTTTTCCATTTTGCACATAGCTTTTGACTTCATTAAATGAGTAGCCAGTTTGGGTCATGATTTGCTCATAGCTGAGTTGTTCTATATAAAAGAGAACGATGCAGGTTTTCTGATGTGGTTTGAGTTGAGGGATAGCCCATTCGAGTAGGTTCAATTGGCCTTCTATATCTATAGTCGAATCTTCATCTGGTATAGATGTGAGTTGTTCATCTAGCTGTGTTGTTTGCTTCGATTTGTTTTTGCGCAGAAAGGCCAAGGCGAGATTGCGGGCTACAGTGTATAACCAACCTTTGAAAAAATCAATCTCGTGTTTCAAGATCAGGCTTGGTAGTTTGGCAAAGCATTCCATGGTAAGGTCTTCGGCATCCATTGTTTGCTTTGTATACTTGAGTTGCACACCATATACCAGATGGCCATAGCGCTTGTACAGCTCGTCTATGCAAGCTGCCCATTGCTTTTCTTTATATACACGAATCAATTGTTCGTCGTTTAAAGATCTTAAATAAGCCCTTCTACCAAGTACCATACATTACAAAGATGCCGAAAATACAGGGTTTCCACAAAAAAGATGGAAAAAATGAAACCTTTCAAATGCTTGATCGTTAGACCACTGTGCTTCGGCGAAAATAATTTTTTAAAATTTCTTTCAAAAAAGCATTGCGGAACGAAAAAGAGTACATATCTTTGCACCCCGCA